>CAYUNP010000003.1:79959-84633 GCA_964446085.1 uncultured Pirellulaceae bacterium | reverse complement strand
GCGTATCGTGGCCAGTGTGGAAGCTCGTTACAGTGCCAAACCTGAAAGGACGGCACCCACTTCGCTTGGCCAAAACGCAACTTAATATCACAATTTCTCTACTGAAAATTGACAGGCTTTAAGTCAATAATGACCCATTTGGTTGCGGAATGACTGATTTTACCGTCGTCACAGCTTCTCAAAACATCGAATAGTTTTTTTGAATAAACTGTTCACGAGGCATCAAAAATTGTTATCGTGGTATAGAATACCGATCTGCGGCGATAGCATAGTCTGCATTTCAGGCGACGGCGCAAAAACACATTCGAGGAGTTTACGAGTAATGGCTGAAGGTACAATCAAACGGATCACGGACAAAGGTTTCGGATTCATTGACAATGGAACAAACAAAGACCTGTTCTTTCACTGCACAAGTGTTCAAGGCGTTAGCTTTGACGAACTTCGTGAAGGTCAGAAGGTAACGTTTGACGAAGGCATGGGCCAAAAAGGACCATGTGCGGAGAACGTCACACCGGCATAACTCGGTTTGATTCTGCCATGTTTAAGTTTGCCCGGTTTGTTTTCAAGCCGAGCGCGAGTTGCACCAAACTCGCAGTTAAAGATCTCGCTGGCCTGAGAATTTTCACGGCTGGCAGATCTATTTTTTTTGGATTTCGAACAGGTCCACACGCAACATGGCGTTTGGTGAAATTGGTGAAGACGAAGCAGACGGCGGCCCACTGGGAATCTGGGGTTATGGAATCCGTCTGCTCGAAATTCTTGGATTCAGTTTGGGCGGCCCGTTGGCTTTGGCCGCTGCTCCCTACTGCAAGGATTGTCAGATCTACAAGAAGAAAAATCAGGTCGGCCTGTTGCCGGGCGGCATCAAACCTCGCAAAGTCAAAAAGAAAGACGCCGAAGGACAAGCCCAACTGCAGGAGGATCTGCAGACTGCGATTGACGGCGGAATTCAGCTGGTCAACGAAACTGCCGAAGCCGGTGAACAGGGCAACGTCAGTGCGTTTCAGGACATCATGAACCCGCTCAAGGAAGACAAGAAAGCGATCGGCAAGATGACGACGCGGGTCCAGGTGGAACTTCATTACTGCCCCGACTGCAACAAGGGCGACCTTGTGTACACGATGCTGTCAGGATTTGGCGAAGACCAAACATCTGAAGTCATCAGGTCCGTGGAAGTCTCTGACACGTTCTCGCGTCAGATCCGGGTTTAGTTCTCCGTCGTGGCATAGCCAATGTCGTGGTGACGGCTTCCAGCCGTCGCATCAAACCAGAGGCGGAATTGAAATTCATGAAAGCTGACTTTCCTGCCGCCGCGAAAGATTGGGATGGTGTGGCTCAAAAGCTGGAAATTTTTCCGACAGGCGAATAGGACGCGGCGACATGGAACCAGGCATCCCAAAGGGCTTTCTTGAAAAACACTCAAATGGGTGTTTAGTAATTGGTTGGCGACGGTCATTGGGATGCTTGTCTTGTTTCTGTGCTGCGTTCCTCGCTTGCTTTACCTTTGCGCCGATCTTCGTAATTTCGAGCTATCTGTTAAACGGCAAAATGGATGATGGCTCACCAATGCAATTGTGGTTTCCAATCGCGGCGTGTGTTGGCTGGCTCGTCGCAGCGACATTTTGCCTCCCGCTTATCTTTACTGAAAAGAGGTTTGTTTTCTTAAAAGAGAAACTGATAATTGAAAGCAAAGTGCTTTTTGTGCGATGGAAAAGAGAAATTGAAAAATCAACAATCCAAAACATCAAACTGGTTAAAGACGGAGGCGAAGGAGACGATAGCTTTGCAACTTGGGGCGTGCGCGCCGAATACGCCAAGTCTGGTTTCTATTTCTTCTTCGCAACAAAAATCCACTGTCTACTTCCGCGAGTTGAAAAGAATCAAGCGACTTGGTTTCATCAAAGGGTTTCGAAATGGGCTGAATCGGGAAACCTACACCCGTTAGACGACTAAAAATTCTCCAACAGGCGGCTGGACGTTTGAATTGCAAAGGGGGAAAAACTGCGAGTGCCTGCCGAATTGTTGCCACTGGTGTGGCCGGTAGAATTACTGTCTCTTGGGACGTGGCACCTTGGAAGTCTTCCGTCGACGGCCCTTCTTCTTTCCCTTTCCCGACGAAACTGCAACGCTATCCAACGGCTTGCCGATGTTGTCCTGAAGTTGAGCGATGCGATCGCGAAGCGCGCCCGCTCTTTCGAACTCCATATCTTCGGCGGCTTGCAACATCTCAGTTTGTAGTTCAGTGATGTACTCTTCGGTGATATATGTTGTCGCTTCAGCCGATGCTTTGGCAGTTGCCTCGCGGCGATCCTTCAGGTCCTGCTGAATGCCCGCCTTGATTTCCTTTTTAACCGTGTAAGGCGTGATACCGTTGGCTTTGTTGTAAGCTTCCTGAATCTGACGACGACGAGCCGTTTCTTCGATGGCGCTTTTCATCGCCGCGGTGATCTTGTCGCCGTAAAGGATTACTTTCGCGTTAACGTTTCGAGCCGAACGACCAATCGTCTGAATGAGCGACGTTTCGCTTCGAAGAAATCCTTCCTTGTCCGCGTCGAGGATCGCAACGAGAGATACTTCCGGCAGGTCCAGACCTTCACGAAGCAGATTCACGCCGACGAGACAATCGAACACACCAAGCCGCAAGTCACGCAACAGCTCGACTCGTTCGAAGGCATCCAGTTCGCTATGCAACCATTTTGAAGTTACTCCGTTGTCACAAAAGTAGGTTGCCAGATCTTCGGCAAGACGTTTCGTCAGCGCCGTAACCAGCACGCGATCTCCGGCGGCGACACGTTCCTTGATTTCGCCCAACAGATGATTAACCTGACCGCTGGCAGGAAGCACTTCGACAACCGGGTCCAACAAACCTGTCGGGCGAATGATCTGTTCGACAACTTCACCCTGCGTCTTTTCCATCTCGTAATCGTTGGGTGTCGCGGAAACGTAAACGACCTTGTTGATACGGTTTTCCCATTCTTCAAACTGCATCGGACGATTGTCACGGGCACTCGGCAAGCGAAAACCGTGATCGATCAGCGTGTTTTTGCGACTCTGGTCACCCGCATACATCGCTCGAATCTGCGAAACCGTGACGTGCGACTCATCGATAAACAGCAGGAAATCATCGGGAAAGAAGTTGTACAGTGTTTCAGGTTCTTCGCCTTCTTCCCGGCCCGCGATGTGGCGACTGTAGTTCTCGATGCCCGGGCAATGACCAACCTGTTCCAGCATTTCCAGATCAAATCGAGTCCTCGCGTTGAGACGCTGGGCTTCGAGCAGCTTGCCTTCCTTCTGGAAAAACTCGAGCCTCTCTTTGAGTTCAAAACGGATTCGCTTTACCGCTTCCTGAATCCTGGCTTCCGAGCTAACAAAGTGTTTGGCTGGATAAATGTAAATATGTTCTGCCGAATCGAAGGACTCACCCGTCAGCGGATTGATGACGGATATTTTTTCAATTTCGTCACCCCAGAATTCGACACGATAAGCGAATTCTTCGTACGAAGGCCAAATCTCAACACTGTCTCCTCGAACGCGAAATCGTGATCGCTCGAACGCGATGTCATTCCGCTGGTACTGAATGTCAATCAGTTTTGCCAACATCTTGTCACGGTCAATCGTGTCACCAACTTTGATCGCCACCATCATGGTTTTGTAATCTTCCGGCGAACCGAGCCCATAGATACTGGAAACGCTGGCGATGATGATCACGTCTTTACGACTGACTAACGAACTTGTTGTCGCCAAACGTAAACGATCGATGTCTTCGTTGATCGAGGCATCTTTTTCGATATAGATGTCTCGCTGTGGAATGTAAGCTTCTGGCTGGTAGTAGTCGTAGTAGCTGACAAAATAGTGAACGGCATTGTTGGGAAAGAACTCTTTGAACTCGCTGTAGAGCTGAGCCGCCAAAGTTTTATTATGCGAGATCACCAGGGTCGGTTTTTGGATCTCCTGGATGACGTTTGCCATCGTAAACGTTTTGCCGGAACCGGTCACACCAAGCAGCACCTGGTGTTTCTGGTCACGTTTGATTCCAGCGACGAGACTCTCGATCGCCTGGGGCTGATCTCCGTTTGGCTTAAATGGTGCCGATAGTTTGAACATGCGTTGGCGAGTGTTAAGAAAAGTTCGTATTTTCGAGCCCCATATTTTAAGCCATTTGGGCAACATTGCCAAAGCCGTAATCGGGCGTTCTAATATTGACTCATGGAGTGTTGGCCTGTGTTGCGTTTGCACAATCCGGCGTCCATGTCGATGAGCATCATAACCCGACGCGTCAGCGAGGGATGAACACAGAGCGTCAGTCAGTGTTGCACACCCGACACTTGAGCATGAGGTGTCACGATCCCTCGCTCACGCTTCGGGTTATGATTCCTTCGTTCTCAATATCTTCCGAACAAGCATCAATCGATTCGCAATGATTAACCTGAAACCGGTCAACAAGCGAGAAACCGAAACGCAGCTAATGAGCTATCCTGCCTGGGGATATCAGCTTGCTTCGGGCAATTGGCGGCTGAATCTGTCTGGAGTTGCGTGGCTGTCACCTGTTGTCTTCACACGTCGTCAGAAAATGATGATTCGCATGCTGGGCAATGTCATGAAAGCCAGCCCGGAAGAGATGGAGTGCGATGTCTTTCAAAATCGCATCACCCCCTTTATGGCCGAAGCTGGAAA
>CAYUNP010000003.1:58116-79859 GCA_964446085.1 uncultured Pirellulaceae bacterium | reverse complement strand
ATCGATGACACAGTGAAAGATTCTGCAGTCGGCGATCGACGAGAGCTACTCAACAACACTTTCATTCGCAAGTTCCGCTGTGTTGATGGCATGGCGAAAACGTATCAGAGGTGGGCAGAAACCGGAGCCGAATTCCATTATGTTTCGTCCAGTCCGTGGCAGTTGTTTGAGCCGCTGGTCGAATTGCAGAGAAACTTTGCTTTGCCTGCTGGAACAATGCACCTGCGAAATTTCCGTCTGCGTGATCAGTTGTTCAAGAAGCTCATTATCCGCAGACAGGGTAAACGACTGGCGATCCAGCGACTTTTGAAATGTTATCCACAACGGGATTTCGTGCTGGTGGGCGACTCTGGTGAAAAGGATCCTGAGATCTACTTGAAAATTTGCAAACGCAATCCCGGTCGTATCAAAGGTCTGTTCATTCGCGATCTGGAACATCGTCCGATGGAGGACGAATTGTTCAATGCGATTCGCGACGAGATGGGGCCTCATCCCTGTTCCCGATTTTCAGAGGGTTCTGATTTGCTGGAGTTAGGCAGCGAACTGTTTTCTGGCTGACAACGGTCAGAATCATCCGCTCAAATCGGCTTAGTTGTCTGTTTCTTTCAAACTCGACATCGGCCTCGTTTCAATTCGATTATCTCGCAGCTGAACCACTCGCATGTTTGAGTCCGACTTGGCGTTAGTCGTTTCACCGCTGGCCAAAACACATTGGTCGTACGTCCCACAATCTTCCAAACTGGTCAATCGCTCAGTTGGTAGCCAGGTTTTTCGAGGTTTGAAATCTCGACCGAGCAGGACCATTTTCGAAGACCCAGCAACCAACCAACCGTCTGAGATCGGAGAAATCCCACGAGCCAGCGACACAGCATCACAGGATCCCATTTGATCAACTTCGACTCGATAACAACGAGCCTCAAAACCAGCAATCCACGCAAACGTTGGTTCTGATGGATGCCACGAAGGATTCAATTTGCTGCCACCAGGGGTATAGGGAAAGTGAATCGTTTTAATATTTCTAAAAGTTGAATTCTGGGAGTTCAGATTCCAGATTTCGATTCTATTTTTAGCGGCAACTGCAACATAGGGATGCGAGGGAGACAGGTAAGGCACACCCTTGGTCAATGCTCCACTTTGTTGAGCCCTTTCCACCAACTCCTCCGCTGGAAACCCGGGGCCGTACGACATGGTATTCGTTGGAACATACGCCCTGTTTTCACCGAGACGATCAAATACCATGAAGCTATCGATCAATGAGTTGTTTTCGCGGCTCGAAATTCCGATCGAAACCAAATGCTCGTTCACAGCAAATCGATCTCCACTAAATTCACTATTGAGTTCGATCAATTTAGTTAGCTGACCCGTTTTGAGATCAAAGAAGCCGAGCTTGTCCTTGTGACCCATTCGTCTGCGTCGCCTTCCAACAGTTCTGCGATTGCCAATGAACGTGGACACATCAAACAAAGGTAAAACAATTTGGCCATCGCAAAGAACAGGGCTTGCGAGTTGACGGCTCGACAAGCGTTGGAAACAGAGCACTCCCTCTTCCTTTGTTTCGCCAGACTCGCTATTGGCTTGAAGCAGAATTTCCTGCCCGCTTTGCACATTGATAATTCGTGTTTCCAGTTCAAAAATAGACCCATCCCCTCTTCGTGGTCCGTCGGCAGCCGCGATTGATTGAGCAAATTCATCTCTGGTAATGAATCCATCCTTGTCCAGATCGAAACCAAGGAACCTCCTCATGTTCTTGGTTTCGGTCTTATCAAGCTTGCCATCGCTATTGGCGTCGTTCCTGTCGATTATGGCATCTGCAGTTGGAATGTATTTCTTGAATAATGAATCCCTCGTCGGTTTCGTGGATTTGGCTACCGATACGATTAACGACTTCGAATCAGGCGACCAAAGCATGTCCTGTATGTGCCCGGTATCGAGTGTCTTGAGCAGCTTTCCAGTTTCAAGTGAGCAAAGGTGCACTTTGGAGAGGTCGGCCAACCATTTTTCAGGCACAACGCCGTTCTCTGTTGGTATGTCTGAGCCAACGATCGCCACCGTCTTTCCATCGTGACTGGCAAGATACTTCAGACCCTCTTCGTAAACCAAAACCTCGGTGGGCGGAGTCTCCGTCAGGTCGGTAAGGTTGAAACTGGAAATCGGGCCGGGCTTTGACCAGTCACTATTTCGAAAAAGCAAATTTTGACTGTCGCTTGAAACACTGAAAGCACGTGCTCGATGTCCGCTTCCAATGTGCACATACTTTCTGCTGGACATCTCCATAAAATCAAGATTCGCAAGGGCAGCAAGTTTCCCTTTCTCAACACGATCTGCATTGGAAAGAAACGTTTGGAAACCTCCAACAACACTCACGAAATCGTTTCCATTCAGTGCCCAATCCAGCTTCATTGAGCGTAGATAACTGACAAGTTTCTTTTTGTCCGACGGGAAGAAAGAATCCAACTTTAATGTACAAGGCTCAATCGCTCCCGTTTGCAGGTCTTTGAGAATGAACTCGCAGTCGTCGGTGACAATTGCCAACTTTTGAAATTGTGGATTGGGCCACATTGTTTTCCAATCAGAATCAAGTTCGATCGTTCGGGTACGAACGAATGAATCCAGATCCCATACTTCCCACTTGTCAGCTTCGTTTATTGCGATCTGGTTTACTGCTGGCAAGAACTGTCCGTCCCGCTTGCCGCTGAATACATGGAGTAGTTTCCTTTCCTCAAGATCCCAGATCTTCACTCCTTCATCTTCCATAGTCGTTGCAAAATAGCGTCCATCTCGCGACCACGGACGAACAGACATCTTGCCCTGAACACCAAAGTTTGGATGAGCAAAAACACTTCCTTTTGAGAGGTCGATAAAGGAAATATCCTGTCCGTTTTGAACCGCCAATAGCAAACCATCCGTAGACCAGGCGACATGCTCGGCTTTACCTGGAATTACATCGATTGCTTCCATGTAGCCGTCAAACAACTTCCAAACGGAAACCTGTTTTCGACGATTTCCGTTTTCGATGACAGCAATGATGTTTGGGTCAGGTGACCACTTCACCTCACGCACTTCGTCCTGTGCAGGAACAATCTGGGTCAACTGACCGTCCCGGCTCCAGATCGCAACTTTGTTGCGCTCGTGCCGGCTCAGAATTGCGATCCGAGATCCGTCCGAGTTAATTCGAGTACTGGCCATTGAGTTAAAAGTTGGCTCGACACTCCAGCTCGTTACGCCAGGCCGATTTTCTGGTTCGGTCACGATCGCATTTTTAAACAATGCGTCACCGGGTTGAACGTTGAGTTTTCGTTTCAATTGAGCCGCATCAAGCGTCGGCAGCGTGGCAAGACTCAAAGTCGATTTCGCTTTCGCAGCGACCGGTTCTTTGATTGCTATTTCACCCGGTTTCATCGAAGCAGGTTCAGGCTTCAACTCCAATCGCACAATCTGCTTCTCACCGCGGCGTATCGCAATGACTTCCGACGAAAGCATGTACTGTCCTGATTCGTCAATCATTTGCAATTGGTAGACGCCAGACGGAAGCGGGTGATCGCCAATGGTGACTTTAAATTTCTTGCCCGTTTGCGGATCCTCAATGGAAACTTCTTCGTCGGCAATGCTCACATTGATCGAAGGATCTGCTTCGACAACCAGTGTGCCTTTGTCATTGTATTGAAACAACAGAAATGCCAACGCGAGGCAACATGCGCCAGCGACTCCGCCCAACAATCCGACCCAAAGACGATCCTTGCCAGATTTGGTTGCCTCAGTTTTCAAACGCGGCACACCATCACCTTTCAACGCAACGATCAACTGATCAGCAGACTCCATGCGGTTTTCAGGTGACTTTTGCAATAGTGAATTGATCACGGGCTTCATGTCATCAGGAATTGCATTGGGCGCTGTCGTTTCGGGAAACGCGAGCGTGTCGTTAGCAACGGACATCATCGTTGAGAACAGGTTTGACTTTCCAAACGGCGATTCGCCCGTCAACATTTCAAAAAGCACAGTTCCAACACTGAACAGATCGCTTCTTGCGTCAAGTTCCTTTCCTCGCACCTGTTCCGGTGACATGTAGGTTGGCGTGCCAAGGATCGTTCCTGAATGAGTCAGGTTTGTGGTTTCCTCAAAAGCACGAGCCAGGCCAAAATCGAGCAGCTTGGCGTCGCCCTCTGGCGTTACCCAAATGTTCTCGGGCTTGATATCGCGATGTAGATAGCCGCGTTGGTGAGCGTATCGCAATCCTTCTGCGATTTGAATCGTCAACTTGCGGGCAATCGAAACGTCGAGCTTTCCTGCGACGTTTATTTTGTCGCGCAGCGATTGGCCTTCAAGCAATTCCATTACCAGGTAAGGCAGCTCCCTGTGCTCGCCGAATTCGAGGACCGTCGTGATTCGAGTATTGCGAAGCTTGGCCGCAGCTTTTGCTTCCCGCGCGAAACGGGCGACTGATTCGCCGTTGGTCGCCAAGTTGGGGTTAAGAACCTTAATGCAGACCAACCGGTTCAGCTTCGAATCCTCTGCTTTGAAAACCAGTCCCATGCCACCACCGGCGATGAATTCAATGACTCGGTAGTGAGCAATTCTCCCGATCTCATCACTCGATTCGGCCGGACTGAGAATGCGATCGAACTCTTCCTGACCGATCGGCGGGCGTGCGACGAGTGATTGAATTTGTTCTACGAGGCTGGCTGAATCCGAATCGGCAGAGTTGTGTCGGGCCGTGCTGTTGCCAAGATTCCTCAAGGTTTCGACCAGTGAATCGCCTGCATGAGCAGCATCAAGATCGCTGATCAGATCTTCCACACTATTTGAATCCTGCAGCATTTTTTCGCACTGCAGAACTTCTTCATCGCTTGCGTTGCCAGCCAGATATTTTGACAGAAGTGATGGATTATTCATGACATTTACGCCTGGCTCGGGAAGAAATCAGTTTCTGTTTGAGTTACGAAGCCGGTTTCCGAATCCTGTCCCCGAAAACCAAAAATATTCTGCAACGCAAATTTCAGCCAGAAAGCTCATTCCCAAAGCCCTTCCAATTCCTGTCTCAAACGCTGCAGCACGCGTCCACGAGCAAGGTAAACAGCGTTCGCAGAAATGCCCAACTCTTGAGCCACATCAGGAGCCGATCGACCGTTGGCCACATGTTCCCAGCATGCCTTCCAGGTCGTGTGCGAAAAGTGCTTCTTCATCAACAGCAGTGCCGACTCCGCCAAATGATCGCGGTACTCCTGTTGAGTCAGCAAATCAGTGTCGTTGGCGTTGGCCAATTCAAGCTGGGCCACGAACTTTGGTTCCGTTAAACGGTTCTTCTTTCGAAAGTAATCACGGCACTTGTTGATCGTGATGGTTCGCAGCCAGCCCCTGAAACTTCGATTGGCGTCGTATTTGAATGACGAGATCTTCGCCATCAGGACGATGAACACTTCCTGAGCAACATCGTTTCGCTCCGTCTCGGGCACCCGCAAATCGGTCACCCAGCGACAAATCAACGGCGTGTAGAGTTGCACGAACTTCGACCAGGCACGTGTGTCGCGATTGCTCCCAAGCTGTTGCAGCAAACTTACACGTGTTGTTTCTGTCATCGTTGGCTTGTCTGAAGATAGTGATCCGATTCGCGAATCCACTTATCATGGCACAGGCCGCTACGAGAATCCACCAAATGAGGTTTGTCTCAGATTTTATTTAGCTGACAAACTCGTTGCCATTGAAAACACCAAATTCAAACGCGCGCAATCACAAACAGGACAGTGCTTTAATCCATGATTGCGGCCAAAAGCGACGACTACTTGTCGGCGAACTCTTCAAGTTCATCTGGCGTCACGCGATCGTCTTCATTTCTATCGAGTGAATACAGCAGTCTCGATGCAGCGTCGATTTCAGACAGAGACAGTTTGCCATCGCCATCTTTATCGAAGAAAGCCAACAGCTTGTTGGTCTGAATCGGGTTCGGCTTGGAAGAACTTCGACCACGTCTACGACGCGATGGTCTGCGACCTGTCGTACGACCACCTGATTCGGAAATACCAGGAGCAATACCGCTAACCGGTGGGGTATTGGGCTGAGCTCCATCAGATTGTCCGCGACCTGATCGAGAACGTGAACGCGAGCGGCCACGAGAATTGCGTCCGCCTGCACTCTTGATCATGTCAGATTTTTCTTCGTCTTCCCCGTCGAACACAGCTCCCGCAGAGATCCAGTTTTTGAGCGTTTCCAGTTCCTTCTTGGAGACTTTCTTACCACCCTTTGGCATTTCGCCATTTTCGATCAGCTCGATAAACAGACTATCCTCCGGCTTCTTCGCCGTTACCGTGTCGCTATCCATCAACGCCTGGTACGACTTGATGTTGTAGCGACCTCGCGACGCCGTAACGTGGCAGGTTCCGCATTTGGCACTGATGATCGGTGCAACATCCTTGACGAAGCTGATTTCTTCGTCCTGCCCTACAGCAATTGACGGAAGTGTGATGGACACGGCGACAAGGCAAATCGCAATTCGGAAAAGATGCATCTTCTGACCTAACATGAGCGAAAGAATAATGGATGGAAGCAGCTCTGCTAACAAAACACAATTGTACATCGAACGTATCGCTCTCAAAGCCAACTCACGCCAAAATACCTGACAGAATCCAAAACCAAAGTAACCGTTAGTGAGGCGTGACACATGCCTGTTTTGGTTATTTGGGCAGGCTCCTGACCGGGGCTGGTGTCAACGAGCTCAACCAGGGCGCGCCACAACCAAATTTGAACTACGGAATTACCCCGAACCCTCGGTTCTGACTGCTTTAGGCTGCAATCCATGATGGACGCTGCCGATAGAATCAAAGATAGGCGAAAATCGGTCTTTTTCCGTTGTGATGGCGGTGTGACTCTGGTAGCCTATCGCGTCCGTTAAGGTGTTTTTGCTCAGCGTTGTCGCTCAGCCACCAAAACTTGTCACTGCCGTGTTTCCACACGCAACCCACCTCGGTGCACTCTGCATGCAACCAGCGTTTCCTCGGCTGGCGATCGTTCCTCTTACTTGAACCGTCCTGTCCCTCGAACCGTTATTTGCTGACTCCGTCCAGACTGCACGAAAGGTAACTGTCTTAATTATGGTCAATCAAAACCTCATCCACTCTCTCGAAGACGAAGAAATCGAACGCCAGCTTGGCACCGCGTTCTCAGAATACGACGATATCGATCTCGGCGATATTCTTTTCCCGCCAGAAGCACAGTCACAAAACTATTCAATTGATTCGATGGTCAAAGGTACCATCGTTCGCATCGACAACGATCACGTCATCGTTGACGTTGGCTTCAAAAGTGAAGCAACCATTCCTCGCAACGAATGGACTGAGGAAGATCCACCAGAAGTCGGTCAGGAAATCGACGTTCTGATCGAAGACCTTGAAGACGCTCAGGGCCGCGCCGACGATCCATCCGGCTTGATCGCGGTTTCGAAGAAGCGTGCCGACCAGCGCAAGATCTGGGACGGCGTTATCTCCAAGATCACCGAAGGCGACATCGTCACTGGTAAGTGTCAGCGTAAGATCAAAGGTGGCCTGTTGGTCGACATTGGCGTTTCAGTATTCCTTCCTGCCAGCCAGGTGGACATCCGTCGTCCGGGCGACATCGGTGACTACATCGATCGCGTCGTTCAGTGTGAAGTCCTGAAGATCGATGACGTTCGCAAGAACATCGTTGTTAGCCGTCGTTCACTGATCGAAAAAGAGCGTACTTACGCTCAGCAGAAACTCATGGCCGACCTGGAAAAAGGTCAGGTTCGCAAAGGTGTCGTCAAGAACATCGCGGACTTCGGTGCGTTTGTTGACCTTGGCGGAATCGACGGTCTTCTGCACATCACCGACATGTCTCACACACGCATCTCCAAACCATCCGAGATGGTGAAGATGGATCAGGAAATCGAAGTGATGATCCTGAACGTCGATCGCGAGAAAGTGAAGATCGCGCTTGGTCTCAAGCAGCTTCTCCCGAACCCCTGGGATCACGTCGAAGAGAAGTACCCGGTTGGCAGCGTGCAAAACGGCGAAGTCGTCAACGTGCTTCCTTACGGTGCGTTCGTCAAGCTCGAGCCGGGCATCGAAGGTCTGGTTCACATCAGCGAGATGTCATGGGTCAAACGTGTTAATCATCCAAACGAGCTCGTTCAGACCGGTGACGAGATCAAGGTTTCGGTTCTCAAGATCGATCGTCAGGGCGAGCAAATGTCACTCGGCATGAAGCAGACTCAGGACAATCCATGGGACAAAGTCGAAGAGACGTATCCAATCGGTCGCGAGATCAATGGTCGCGTTCGCAACCTGACCAACTACGGTGCGTTCATTGAACTCGAAGAGGGCATCGACGGCCTGCTTCACGTTTCGGACATGTCGTGGACTCGCAAGATCAGTCATCCAAACGAAGTTCTGGAAAAGGGTCAGGAGTTGACGTGCAAGATTCTGGCTGTCGATATCGAACGCCATCGCATTGCTCTTGGCTTGAAGCAAATGAACGACGATCCATGGTCAACCGATATCCCGGATCGCTACCAGCCTGGTCAGCTGATCAAGGGAAAGATCACCAAGATCACCAACTTCGGTGTCTTCGTTGGTCTCGAGGATGGACTCGAAGGATTGCTGCACATTTCAGAGCTCTCTGATGAGAAAGTCGAAAATCCGGAAGACCTGGTTACTGTCGGCGAAGACGTCGAAGTGAAAGTTCTGCGAGTTGATACCGATGAGCGGAAGATTGGTCTTTCGAAGCGTCGTGTTGGCTGGTCTGCCGAACAGGAAGCTGCTGCTGCGAAGGAAGAAGGAGCCGAAGCAGGTTCTGTCTCTTCTCCGAACGTTCCAGCTTCTGAGCTCAAAGGCGGTCTCGGTGACAGCGGTCCTCTGATCAAGCCAGCTGCACCGGCAGAGGAAACTCCAGCTGAAGGCGAATAAGCCACTGTTGGAGAATTGAAACAGGAACGGCCTGCGAGAAATTGCAGGCCGTTTTTTTGTGTTGACTCAAAACAAAATGCAACAGCACCTTCATTCGAATACTCAGACGATGGCCAAAGGTACCCAAAAACGACTGTCGATTGCCAAGCTGATGGTTTTGACGTTTTACTTTGCTGTGCTGTTCGCAATACCGATCGAATTTTGCGTTTTCATTTTCCTGGCCGCGATGTTCGCTGTATTTGTTTCGAGCCCCATCATGTTCACTTCCGCTTTTTTCTCCGATGCCAGAAACGGACAGCTGGACGTGGACAAAAACATCGTCGTAGTCGTCGCGGAAAAAGTGACCTTTGCAATGGGTCTGGTTGGCATTTTTTCGATGGTCGCCTTTCTCGTCAGACGGTTCCTCGAATCCATGCTCGCGCATTTCGGTATCGCCTGAACTTTCCACTTACAAACGAAACGCCTGCTATTTGACATCCCACTTGGCACTATAGAGAAGATCGACTTTGCCACCGGTGAGTTTATGGTAGATATGATCTGTGTTACCACGAGGTTCAAATTCGATACGGTAGCTACCCGACGTTTCGGCAACACGCTTCACCGTGCTCTTACCGGCTCGCTCAATCATCGAACGGGTATATTCTTTGTAGCTAACCGCATAGCGAACAGGAATGATGTTGACACGCAGTCCACCATGATTGATTTCGTGAATGTCAACTTCAACGGTAATCGTCTGCCCCTGTTTTGCGCGGACTGTTTTACTGCCGAAACGCAACCCTGGCATGGGTTGAGCATAGGTATTCAAGTTGTGTTTGACACTTTCATTGCTGATCCACCCACTTCCAGAAAACCAGAACGGCAGAACGCAAAGGGTGGCAATTGAAGCCACAGCAATGATGGGTCCCAGGATCGTGGCCCATTTTCTGAATTCACGATTTCTGAAGAGATCCATCATCGTAAAATCACTTGAGCCGTGAGCAACGGTTCCCATGCCAGATTGATTTGTTGTGCTTAAACCCATTGGTGCCTTCTGTTCAAGATTCGATTCGAAAATGTAGTTTTCCGTTTCGCGAAAATGCATCCAATTTCGTTTTCGGGCTCGTGTAACTCGAACTGTTTTTCCCGGAACGAGTCAGGCCGTGACGAGCTTACCGGTTTTGATAGCCAGAAATCTATTACTCCAACTCCAATCAGCAGTTCGGCTATAATTTCAGACACGTTACTTTCACCGTCTGCTCAGTGCCTGTTGGCAATGGAACCCAGCCAGGAAGAATCGACTTTGAATTCATCATCCAAACATGACAACCGGAAGCGGTTGTCAAAGTTGATTACTCCAGGCATGCATCAGACGAGATGTAGAGCCACGCTGTTGATACTGATTGCGTTCACGCTTCTTACGCCTGCCTGCCGAAACGCGCAAACAGAAAAAGAGGCAACTGCTCCTCCACCAACCTCGTTTGTTGCTCCAGTACCAATCGTGACGGAACTGGATTCAGACATGTTTCCTGAATTCTGGCTGGCTCCCTCGATCAACGCATCCGCAACGCCGGTAGACGAACAACACCTGGATCGTGGTCTCGCCCAGATTCACAAAGGCATGAAAAAGTATCCGCCAGACGTTTTGAAAGCAAATCTTGAGCGGGTCTATGTTGTTGGCGAGCTTGGATTTTCTGGCATTTTTGCAGGAGGCACCTACTCGTCAGACCGAGTGTATCAGGCGGTCGGCAGCCTTCATGACGGATACACTGACCAATATATCGAAGGTGCATTTCATCATGAGTTTTCCAGTATCCTGCTGCATAATCACGGAACCCACAAAATGAAAATGGAATGGCGTTCGGCCAATCCGGATGGATCCAGCTATGGCACTGATGGAACAGCAGCAATCATCAATGGCGAGGATTCCGAAGCATACGACCCGAAATTGGCTGCGGTGGGTTTTTATTCGCAGTACGCAATGGCATCTTACGAAGAAGATTTCAACACAATCGCCTGCGCCTTGCTGATGGGGCAAAACGACCTTTGGGATGCAACCAAGCTGTTTCCACCAATGAAGAAGAAAGTCGATCTCATGATTCAGTTTTATGAGAATCTTGATCCAAAATTCACCCGGCATTTTTTTGAGAGCCTTCGCCACTGAATATCCGCTTCGTGCCTGGATCCCGAATACGATCCTTGCTCACAAATCGCCTGACTGGATCCGCCCGTCAATCAGAAAGTTTCCATTGCCTTCAAAACCAGTTTTGACAAACCAACTCAACCAGAGATCCAGCGAACTTTTGCAAAACGCTCGTCCTCAAATGGAAGCGCTTGAAATCGAAGTCCACTCGCTTGCCAACGGAGCACAAATTTACGATTTTGGAGCCGCGCACGCTGGAACTTCCGCGGCGGGAATCCTTCTTGCAAAAATCTGCATGGCTGATTTGGCTGACATCTCGTTGGTCGAAACAGGCGATTCAGCGCTGCCCATGTCGGTCGAAGTTAAAACGGACCATCCTTTGACAAGCTGCATGGCGTCTCAATACGCAGGCTGGCCGTTGTCGGTTGGCGAGTATTTTGCAATGTGTAGTGGGCCAGCGAGAGTGGCACGTGGCAGAGAGAAAGTTCTGGAAGAATACGAATTGGTGTCAGCGTCTGAATCAGTAGTCGCCGTCCTGGAAACGAGTAAGTTGCCTGACGAGTCGATCGTCGAAATGATTGCCAGTGAGTGCAATGTTACTCCTGATCGCATTCAATTATGCGTCGCCAGAACCAAGAGCCTTCCTGGCACACTTCAGGTAGTCGCTCGCAGCGTTGAAACGGCAATTCACAAGCTTCACGAACTTGAGTTTAATCTGCGCTGCATTGAGGCTGCATCTGGAACATCACTGCTTCCTCCAGTCGCCAAAGATGATCTCACAGCCCTCGGTTGGACGAATGATTCGGTGCTCTACGGAGCGATCGTTCAATTGAGCGTTGATTGTGACGACGGCGAACTGAAAAGAATCGGGCCTCAAGTTCCAAGTTGTTCTTCGGCCGAGTTTGGAACTCCGTTTCTGGAAATCTTTGAACGTTTTGATCGTGACTTCTACAAGATCGACAGCATGCTCTTTAGCCCGGCACGAGTGATTTTCAACAACGTTCGCAGTGGAGAGACATTTGCTTTCGGCGAACAACGTCACGACATTTTGCTGAATTCGTGGGATACGGGTTCATACGAATGAAAGTCGGCGTGCTTGCTCCAGAAACCAGTTGGCATTTTGCAGACTTGAAGCGTGCCTGCGCTTCCTCTGACGTTGAGACCGAATTGATTTCTGTCGATTTCACAGACCTTGCAGCCGCCGTTGGCACTGGTGACGACGAGCAATTTTTTGATGGTTCAAAATCTGTTGATTGTCTTGACGCTTTGATTGTGCGGACAATGCCATCGGGTTCGCTGCAACAGGTGATCTTCCGGATGGACGTGTTGCATCGAATGGCGGCTGCGGGAGTTTGCGTCATCAACCCGCCACGCAGTGTTGAAATTGCGATCGACAAGTATCTGTCGCTGTCACTGATGGCTGCAGCAGGAATTCCTGTGCCACAATTCAAGGTCTGCCAAACAGTCGAACAGGGACTGGATGCATTTGCTCAACTTGGTTCGGACGTTGTATTGAAACCAATTTTTGGAAGCATGGGAAAGAACATTCATCGAATTCAGAAACTGGATCATGCTAAAACGTTGATGCGTGATTTTGTGCAACGGGGCGAAGTGCTGTACCTCCAGAAATTCATCGATCATGGAGGCAACGACATTCGAATTCTGGTCGTCGGTTCGGAAACGTTTGCGATGCGTCGCGTCAACGAAGATGGTGGCTGGCTAACGAACGTCGCGCGTGGAGGTATCGCCCAACCTCACGAACCACTGCCGCAAGAGGTAGAATTGGCCCGTTCCGCCGCAGCAGCAAACCATTGCAGGATTGCTGGCGTGGACATGGTATACCAACGCGAAACGCAGAAACGGTTCGTTTTGGAAGTTAATGCTTCGCCCGGCTGGGAAGCAATCCAGAAAGTATCCGCACGAAACGTCGCCGCCGAGATATTGCGATTTGTGCAAAGCACATCGCAGTTAAACGATCAGCCAAACATCGGTTGAACAGAAGAATTCCGAGTGTGACAATCGGGAACCGTTTCAGAAAGAGGATTCATGAAAATTGCGATCATAGGAGCAGGAGTTTCCGGTCTCGTTGCGGCAGAGCGATTGCGACAAAATCACGACGTCACCGTCTTTGAAGCGGGCAACCACATCGGTGGGCACACCAACACGATCGACGTTGACACTCCAAAGGGTCCGCTGGCGATCGACACGGGGTTCATCGTTTTCAATGACCGAACCTATCCAAATTTCATCCAGCTGCTCGATCGTCTCGGCGTTCAGTCTCAAGACACCATCATGAGCTTCAGCGTAAAGTGTCAGCGAACGGGTCTTGAGTATCGCGGGGCAGATCCCAATGGTCTCTTTGCCCAACGCCGAAACCTTCTGAATCCGAAGTTCTATCGATTGCTGTACGACCTGCTCAGGTTCTTTCGACTTGGTGAAGCAATGTTGTCAGCCGACTCCGAAGCGGACGAAACCGAAACGGTGGCTTCGTTTCTCAGCCGAAACAGGTTTTCCCCTCAGTTCATTGAGCAATATTTCCTGCCGATGGGAGCCGCAATCTGGTCTTCCTCCTACGACTCGTTTCGCGATTTTCCGATTCGGTTTATCGCTGAGTTTTACAGGAATCACGGTTTGTTGGGCGTCAAGGATCGTCCGCAGTGGAGAGTAATCAAAGGCGGTTCGCGAGAGTATGTAAAAGTGTTGACAAAGGGCTGGACCGATCGCATCCTGCTCAATCGCCCTGTCCAAAACGTGGTCCGAAACCGTATTGGCGATTCGAATGAAGCAAGTTCCGTTTCGGTGACAACTCCAGACGGCTCATTCGATTTTGATCAGGTTGTTTTCGCGTGCCATAGCGACCAGGCGTTGAAGATCCTCTCCTCCGACGCAACGAAAACAGAGACGGAGATTCTTTCCGCGTTTCCCTACCAAAAAAACGTTGCCCTGTTGCACTCACAATCAGACGTGCTCCCCAAACAGCGCCGCGCATGGGCGAGCTGGAATTACTTCAACCCAAAAGAGGAAACTTCTGCGGCAACGGTAACTTACAACATGAACATTCTGCAGACGCTCGATTGCGAATCAACCTGGTGCGTAACGCTCAATGGCGAGAACCTCGTGCGAGACGAAAACGTGGTCGCTTCGATCGACTACGCTCATCCAACGTTCAGCATTGGACGAAAAACAATGCAAGCCAGACATTCAGAACTCTGCAATGTGAATGCGACTTCGTTCTGCGGTGCCTGGTGGGGCAACGGATTTCACGAAGACGGCGTCGCCAGTGCCCTTCGGGTTGTTGAGGCGATTGAGAAAACGTCGACCGTGGTAGCAACATGACTCAGCCAGAGAGTTGCATCTATCGTGGCGTCATTCGGCATCGCCGTCGCACTCCGGTAAAAAATGCGTTCAGGTTTTCGGCTTACATGATGTACGTCGATCTTGAAGAACTGGATTCTCTTTTTGCCAGCCGTTTGCTTTGGTCGACGCGACGAATGGCGTTGGCTCGGTTTCGCAGAACGGATCACATCAAGGAACTGCCGCAGGATTTGTCTTTGCGGGAAGCGACTCTGGAAGTCCTGAAAAAACATGGCGTTGAAAAAGAGATCGGGGCGATTCGACTGCTAACTCAATTTCGCCATTTTGGATTCGAGATGAATCCGGTCAGCTTTTTTTATTGCTTCGACGTCGACGGATCCCGCGTCGAAGCCATTGTCGCAGAAGTCAACAATACGCCGTGGGGTGAACAGCATATCTATGTTATCCCGGCCCAGGATTCAGAATCGAATTCGCCACAGGCAACCCAGAAACGTATCGTCATTGAAGGACTGAAAAAGGAGTTTCACGTTTCGCCATTCATGCCAATGGACATGGAGTATCGGATGCTATTTACGATTCCCGAACAGAAACTGGGGGTCAAAATGCAAAACTTTCAGGACGGCGAACGAAAATTTGACGTTTCGATGCTGCTTTCGCGAATCCCGATCACCGCCTGGTCGCTGAACTGGATTTTGATTCGATATCCGTTGATGACGGCACAGATCTTCGCAGGCATCTACTGGCAGGCCCTGAAGCTATACCTCAAGGGTTGCCCATTTATTCCACATTCAAAAAATGGAGGAATTAGTGAAGTCGAGCCAGTAGTTGCGGGAAATACCCAGTCAGATTCGCTACCCTAGGCGAATCTGACTTTTGTCGAGTCCATTGCACGCCCGCTTCCGTACTGAATCAAGACTGCCGAATTTATGAGTCACGTTTCTGATCCGCGTTCGCTTTCTGCCAGCCATTGTCAACACCACAAGAACATTCGATCAACTCATTCAGAGGTGAATTGGGAAGTTGGTCCGCCGGCTGACGAAACTGCCCAAAGCGTTGTCTGGAACAAGTTTCAGGAGAAGTTGCTCGGCCGACTCGCGAAACTGAAGCACGGTTCGGTCAGCGTATTCCAGGGGGGCGAACGATTCCAGCTTGGCGATGCTGAATCGACAAGTGATCTTTCTGCCAACATTCTGGTTTCAGATGCTTCGTTCTACCGTCGAATTGTAACCGGCGGCACGATGGGCAGCGCGGAAAGCTACATGGACGGTCACTGGTCGTGTTCGGATCTGACGTCGCTGATCAGAATCATGATTCGCAACATCGACCAGGTTTCGACTCTCAACAAAGCCGTCTCACAGATTCGCACCATGGCCTGGCGATGGAAGCACGCAGCACGAAAGAATTCAGTCCATGGAAGCAAACGAAACATCGTCGAACACTACGATCTTGGTAACGAGTTTTACAAACTGTTTCTCGATCCCACGATGAACTATTCGAGCGGCATTTTTGACCAGAGAGTGGCTCGGAACAGGTTCTCGACTGCTGAAGATGCGATGCATGCGGCGTCGCTGACGAAGATGGATCGGATCTGCCAGAAACTCAATCTGCAACCCGGCGACGAAGTTCTCGAAATCGGAACTGGCTGGGGAGCGATGGCGGTTCACATGGCAATGCACTACGGTTGCAACGTCACCACGACGACCATTTCAGAGGAGCAATACCGACTGGCGTGTGAGCGTGTTGAAGCCGCCGGCATGGAACATCAAATCAAGATCCTGAAACAGGACTATCGAAGCCTGCGTGGTCAGTTTGACAAGATTGTTTCCATCGAGATGGTGGAAGCAGTCGGACACAAATTCATGAACGGTTTTTTCGCCAGGTGCAGTTCACTACTGCGGCCACATGGCGAGATGCTGCTGCAGGCGATCACGATGAGTCCGCAAAACTGGAAAACGTATCTGGGAAGTGTTGATTTCATTCGGGCTTACGTTTTTCCTGGCGGCTGCCTGCCGACCGTTGGCTCGCTGCACACTGCTGCCGCTGAAGCGACTGATATGCGAATGCTGCACACCGAGGATATGACGCCACATTACGCAACGACACTGAATCACTGGAAACGCAAGTTCCTTGCCCGGTTGGACGACGTGCGAGCACTTGGTTTTGATGAAAACCTGATTCGGCTGTGGAACTTTTATCTTTCCTATTGCGAAGCGGGCTTCGAAGAGCGCCGAGTCCATTGCGTGCAGACGATGTTTGGCAAGCCTCGATGTAGAGTCGACGTCTCTACGTCGATGTCGCATGCCAAATGACACGCACTTCAATCCGGATCGCTTTCCTGTTGATCATCTTCCTTGAGTGACCGAAGCAATTCTTTGTTGTGATCCTGCAGCGATGTTAACTCGTAACGCATCCAGAACATCACTGCCTTGTAGATGATCAGGAGTATGGCCAAACCTGGAATGGTTCCAATCATGGATTCCTTCTTGAGATTGCTTGCGTGGGAAAGGCTTAACAGCCCAGGAGCAGGCTCTTTGATGGTTTGATACAATCACGACTTCATCGTTGGATTGGAGATCAGCCATTATTACCGCCTACACTGCCATGCCACTGATTGGTCTGGTTATCGCTCAACTGGCGTTCGTCATTATCTGGGTTTTGCAGCGCCGACTCAATGACGCCGGGATCGTTGATGTGTTCTGGAGTTTAACCGTCGCTTCATTGGGTCTGTTTTATTGTGTCGCCGGATTTGGAAATGCTTCACGGCGAATCGTTGCAGGAATCCTGATCTCTGCCTGGGCACTGAGACTCAGCCACTACCTTCTCTCTCGCTGGCTCCGGTCACCCGAAGATCGACGCTATGCGGCACTCAAGGAAGAATGGGGGAAAGCGGCACAGGTTCGGCTCTTTCGATTCTATCAACTGCAGGCAATGGGTTGCGTCCTGTTTTCAATTCCAGTTTTCTTCGCCGCCAACAATCACAGCGAACTGAACTGGCTGGACATCGTTGGCGTCATGGTCTTTCTGGTTTCGTTGATTGGCGAGTGGACAGCTGATCGGCAACTGGATCAGTTCAAACGTGACTCACGCAACACAGGAAAGGTTTGCCAGGTTGGTCTGTGGAAGTACTCACGCCACCCGAACTATTTCTTTGAGTGGACGCACTGGTTCAGTTACATTTTCCTGGCCGTTACAACTTCATGGGGCTGGCTGTCGATTCTGGCACCTGTTGCGATGTACTACTTCCTGACACAGAAGACGGGCATTCCTGAAACCGAAAAGCAGGCATTGAAATCCAAAGGAGATGCCTATCGAAAATATCAGGCAACCACCAACGCCTTCTTTTTGTGGTGGCCCAAAAGCGCGACCAATTAGAGTTGGTGCACCAAAGCTGGCTTCCCGAGTGAAGCGATTTGAAGCGAACGTTTTTCGATGATAGCCACGATGATGTGCTTCTCGAGTGCGAGCACGCAACGCGGTCAGAATTTGGGCGCAAAGAGTCGCTGCAAATTCACCCCAGTGGCTTTGCCGCCGAGCAAGTGAGTGAGTTTTTGCAAATTTGACTCTCGAGTATTGGCCATGCCGTCAAAATGGCCATCGAATTTTCAAACTACCAGCGATGCCACGCTGGATGGCCTTCCTTCACAGCCACGAAGACTCCCGATCCCAAAGCAGTTACTTTGCCATCAGCAATCAGTTCAGCTTCCGTTCGAGCCCAGCGGTTAGAAGACTCGACCACACGAGCGACCAACCTGATCGGATTCTCGACCGGAGTCGGAGCTTTGAACTTGACCGTAAACTCGGAGGTCACCGAACAGGGAGGCTTACTGGCACCTGATTCCTGCATCAGATGCCAGGCCGCCGTCCAATTCATGTGACAATCCAAAAGCGCGCCAGTGATACCGCCATTGAGCATGCCTTCAAAAGCCTGATGCCATTGCTGAGGCTGAAAGTCCGCCACCACTTCGCCATCTTCGACGAAGCTCTTGATTTGCAGGCCTTTCTCGTTTGCCGGTCCGCAACCAAAGCAAACGAGATTGGGGGCGAACTGGTCCTGTAGACTTAACGTCAGATCCTTGGGTGTGCTCATTTCGGCTAACTGGCTCACGCCTATTCTCCCTGGCCGTAAGTCGATCGGAAATTGGTGGCTGGTGAGGCTGCCGGTGATGGCGATCTGACTGGTTGTTGCTGGGGAATGGGTGAGGTCTGCTGGCGGAAAACTGGCGTCGACACGGGTGAGTTTGTAGCCCCAACGCTGGCAGCAGCATTCTCACTTTCGACCAGAACCTGAAGAAGCTTGCTGATACAGAGCTTGTTCATGCTAGTACGATGATCGTCGGCTTCCTTCTTGAGTGCTTCATGAAGGCTTTCTGGAAGTCGAACCGTAATCACACGGGTCGCTTCATCCTTGCCACCACCGCGAACTTTGGCAGTTCGAAGGCTGGCCACCATGGTCTGAATCTCCCCATAAGCAGAAGATTGCTCGAACTTGAGAAAATCGTCCTGGTCCGGGAATACGCTGCGGGCGGCTCCGTTAACGCCCAAAGTTTCACGAAAAAAAGTTACCCAATCTGGACGTCGTTGATAGAGGTCTTTGGCGACCTGCAGAATCTTCTGACAACGTCCATTGAATCCTTCCTGAGTCATGGGTTCGTTCATGTGAGGTTCCTTCCGAATTTGATTTATCGATGAATTGGCTGCCGCAGAACGGATGTCCTTCGGCTCGTCACATTCATCATTCGAGAAGGGCAAGCACTTTTTCTGATGTCGCTATTGTGCCAGCACTTACGGCGAAATTCGCGATCTGCAAATAAACAAGGCACGGCGGCACAAAATACGCGCAGCCTGAGGCTGCTTAACTTTTGTGCAGGTCGGGTTGTGACATTTACAGACTGTCCTCCTTCCGGTTTTCTTCCGGTTTTGTGAAAATAGGCTCAAGACGCGGCGTTTTGAGGCAGGAATACGACGATTCCTGCCCCACCGCTGATCGAGCAAAGAAATTGGCCAATTGGGCCTAATCAATGAATCGAGCAGGTGGCTCGTTGACGGGTGTAGTCATGCTGACTGCGACACCCAAATCTAGCCGACGAGATCTTCGCGGCATTTCTCCAAAAGTTTTCGAGTCGCCATGATCCCTTCTTTGGCATCTCCTTTACCTTCAAATTCGATGCCGACATACCCTCGATAGCCGGCATCATGAACGATCTTCATGATCTTCGGATAGTCGATATCTTTCTCCATCCCGTTCTCGTCAAAATGATATGACTTGGCACTGACGGCTTTTGCGAAGGGCATCAAAGCTGCCATTCCCAAATATCGGTCGTAGTACTTTCCCTTGTTGCCATTTCGAGGCCATTCGATCCAAAAGTTACCGAAATCGGGTAGCGTGCCGCAGTTATCGAGATCGACCTTTCGTATAACCTGAGCTAACCATTGGCCGTTGGATGAAAGACCACCATGGTTCTCAACAATGACGTTGATATCCTGCTTGGCGGCGAATTCACTGAGCTGGCCAAGGCCATCGGCAGCTCGATCGACTTGCTCCTGATAGGTCCCGCCCGATGCTGCATTTACACGAATCGAATGACAGCCCAGATATTTGGCGGCTGCCACCCATTTATGGTGATTTTCGATCGCTTTTTTCCGCTTAGCTTCATCTGGATCCCCAAGCCGACCTTCGCCATCGACCATAATTAATAGAGACTTCACTCCGTTGTCATCGCATCGCTTCTTCATCTGATCCAGATAGTCAGTGTCTTCCGCTTTGTCTTTGAAGAACTGATTCACATACTCAATGGCCTCGATCCCAAGATCCTTGGCCGTTTTAGCGAATTCAAGGTTGTCCAGCTTTCCACCACGAATTTCACGATTCAGTGACCATTGAGCCAACGAAATTTTAAAAGGCGGCTCATCTTCGGGCTTTTTCATCGCGCCAAGAACATTCGTCGCAGGACTGGCCAGAGTGAGAGCGGCAGCAGCAGTACTTGCAGCCAGAAAATCGCGGCGATTCAGCGGATTGAGCATCGAGGTCTCCCGTATTAGTGGATAGCAGTTGTGCCCCTATCATATAGTGCGTTCTCGCAAACTGAAAACACAAGTTGAAAAGCAAATGCCAAAATCTGCCCCTTCCTGGAACGAAATCCAATCGGCACATGAAGTTGTCGCCAAATTTGCCCATCGAACCCCGATTTGGACCTGTGAAACGCTAAATCGCATGTCAGGGCTGAAACTGTATTTCAAATGCGAGAATTTCCAGAAAACTGGCGCTTTCAAATTCCGGGGAGCCATCAATGCAGTCAGCGGGCTTTCCGAAGCGGAAAAGAAGTGCGGCGTCGTCACTCACAGCTCTGGAAACCACGCGGCAGCCCTGACCCGCGCGGCGGCGCTTCATCAGCTGAAAGCTCACGTCGTCATGCCGGATAATTCTTCCAAAACCAAAATTGCCGCCGTCGAAGAATATGGCGGCGAAGTAACGCTCTGCAAACCGACCCTCGCCGATCGCGAATCGACCGCCGAATCGATCCGCGAAAAAACAGGCGCTACTTTAATCCCGCCATTCAATCACCCGGACGTGATCGCAGGGCAAGGGACTTGTGCGAAAGAGCTGCTGGAAGACGTTGAGCCCCTTGATGCGATTGTCGTTCCAATCGGTGGTGGTGGTTTAATGTCTGGTTCCTGCCTGGCAACGAAAGCTCTCTCTCCCTCAACGCGCATCATCGGCGCCGAACCCGAAGGAGCCGACGATGCCTGGCAGTCCCTGAAGGAAGGCAAGATGATTCCGCAAACTGGACCCAACACAATTGCTGATGGACTCAGAACCAGTATGGGAACGTTGACATGGCCCATCATCCAGGAACACGTTGAGCAAATAGCTCTGGTTTCCGACGCAGAAATTGTTTCCGTGATGAAGACGTTCTTCGAAAGGTCAAAACTTTTGATCGAACCAAGTTGCTGTGTTGCTGTGGGTGCGGCGCTGCTTGGCAAAATCAAGGACCTTCCTCCGGGAAGCCGCGTCGGCGTGATCATCACCGGCGGCAATGTCGACCTTGCCAACTTACCTTTTTGAACACGGTCAACGAAACTCGAAAGTTCCCATGCGATTCGACCTGAGAACTTTGCTTCGGTTTGTAGCCATCGCAACGATGCTGGCTTGGGCAATTTCGGGCTCATCGATTCTGGGGATCGCCGCCGCAATTTTTGTAGTCGGATTAATCGGCGCTTTCGCACGCCCGAAGCCGTTCTTTAAGCCAGCGCTTTGTCACTCCGCTGAGTTGGACTCGCCACCGGGTTACAACTACAGCCCGAAACATCTGAAGACGGGAACAACATGTTGAGACTGCCATACAGCATGAATCGCAGGTTTTCACGCTACGTTTTCTATAGCCGCGGAGCGGCGGCAT
>CAYUNP010000003.1:23879-58016 GCA_964446085.1 uncultured Pirellulaceae bacterium | reverse complement strand
GAAAACGAAACCGATTTAATGGTAGCCGTGAAGCGGCGGCACAAGACAAACCAGGAACGCATCTGTTGCCCCATCAGGACCAAAAATGTCAGTATCATGAACATCTCGAATTTACCTTTATGAAAGATCGTCATGCCACAATTCAATCGACGTCGTTTCCTAACAACCAGCTCATTTCTTGCGACCAGTGCGATTCCCGTCCTTGGCGGAATGACGAAACGAAATTCGACTCCAACATTGGAAAAGCTTCGCACCGCGCACATTGGAGTCGGCGGGATGGGCAAGTCTGATCTTGATTCGATTGCATCTCACAAAAATGTTGAGATTGCTGCACTGTGTGACGTCGACGCCAACAAGCTTAAGGCAGCCGCAGAAGGATATTCTGGCGCAAAGATGTTTGCAGACTTTCGCGAAATGATCTCTGCCATGGGTGACAAGATCGATGCGGTTATCGTATCCACTCCTGATCATACGCACGCATCCGCTGCCATGACGGCAATGCTGGCTGGCAAACCAGTCTACTGCCAGAAACCGTTGACGCATGAAGTGTTTGAAAGTCGACAACTTCGCACGGTGGCCAAAGAGAAGCATTTGGTAACGCAAATGGGCGTTCAAATCCATTCGTGGGCAGTTTACCGTCGAGCAGTTCGCATGATTCAGGATGGCGTCATCGGAAAGGTAAGCCAGGTTCACGCATGGTCCAACAAGAACTGGGGTTACGATGGGCCCGCTTACACCAACGCGAAAGATGCACCGGAGGAACTGAGTTGGAATTTATGGCTGGGCCCTGCTCCAAATCGTCCGTTCATGCCCAGGGTCTATCACCCGGGCAACTGGAGAAAGATTGTCGACTTCGGAACCGGGACCCTTGGTGACATGGGCATTCACATTTTTGACACTCCGTATACCGCTCTCGAACTGACCGCTCCCAATTGGGTAAAAACAACCTGTCGGGAACCCAACAGCGTCGGTCACCCTGAAAAGAATGTCGTCGAGTACGAATTTCCCGGAACGAAGTACACAACGGAAAAGATGTTGTGGACGTGGTACGACGGAGCCAATGCGCCTCCTGCCGCCAAAGATGTTGGACTTCCGGAAGCAATGAAAATGCCAGGGCAAGGATCTCTGTTTCTCGGCGAAACGGGACAGATGTTGCTGCCACATATTGGCGAAGCGATCCTGTTCCCCGAAGAAAACTTCAAAGACTACAAACGTCCCGACGTAAAACAAAACAACCATTACCACCAGTGGATTGACGCATCCATGGGCGAGGGAAAAACCAGCATGGACTTTGATCTGGCCGGACCACTAACAGAGTCGCTGTTGCTGGGCGTTGTGGCAAACCGGTTCCCAGGCAAGCAACTTGACTGGGACGCAGAAAATTTGAAAGTGAAAAACATCGAAGCTGCCAACAAACTAATTCGCCGCGACTATCGAGACGGCTTCGAAGTCGAACGATTGGCCAGGCCAATGGCTGCGACGAAATAGATGCCGTTCAATGACGTCTTCTTTTGGTGAATGGTGTTTGCAGTACCGATTTCAAGCGGAATCGTGTCGGCTAAAGCCCGTTTTGCTTGGCAAATATGAGCGGCAAGGCGCTAGCCGCCGGTTCGTTGCGTGATCTACCGGCGGCTAGTGCCTTGCCGCTCACAGTTCACGCAGCGTCATCGCAAAAATCGCATTCTCAAACAGTGCCTAGTCTTCACGCAATGTCAGCGGATGATCAGAAAGCGGATCGCCAACAGAAATAGCGATCGATCCATCGAGAATCTTCTCAACCAATTGCCCAACAAGCTCGGCCCGCCAACCAGTCGCCAACTTGGGAGGTGCCTTCAAATCCAGTACACCCATTCGCCA
This sequence comes from uncultured Pirellulaceae bacterium, assembly GCA_964446085.1. Taxonomy (GTDB): domain Bacteria; phylum Planctomycetota; class Planctomycetia; order Pirellulales; family Pirellulaceae; genus Mariniblastus. The sequence goes on along the minus strand of CAYUNP010000003.1, from coordinate 56,159 downwards.
TGCAGCAAGGTTACGAACTTCATCCGTCGTACCAACGATTGATGAGGCAATCTTTTGCTCTCGACAGATCACTTTCAATGCAATGTTGATAAACTGCCCAAGCAATCCAAGGTTCGTCGTTTTGTTGCGGGGACGACGACTCGGATAATCTTCCTTCGGCATAACCAATGCTCGTTCAATTGCTTCAGAGATTGGCTTGATCGCACTTTTGGCAACTCGATTTTCAAACCCACGAATTGCTTTAAGCCGCTCTACATCCGACGAACCGCGCTTTGCAAGTTCCGCCACAAGATCATCCGCCAATACACGACGCGGCGTTCGATTCCGTTGTTTTGCTTCACTGTCTCGCCACAACCATAGCTCACGCACAATCGCCAGCGACTTTCGGTTCATGCTCGCGATCCCGGACACACGATGCCACTGAGGTTCATCAATGGTCTTTTCCAGTGAAGCTTGCCACGAGTCCATCTCGTTGACAATCCAGTCACCGCGTCCAAGTTTTTCGAGACTGCCTTTGATTGATTCATAAAGCGGAAACAAATGCACGACATCCTGTAACGCATAGGACATTTGCCGATCAGTCAACGGACGCCGCGCCCAATCCGTTCGCGTCTCACCTTTATCGACTGATTCTCCCAGCACCTTCGAAACGAGATTGCCGTACGATGCGGGATAATCCAATCCAATCAGGCCAGCCGCCAGTTGCACATCGAAAAAGTTACAGGGACGTTTCTCAATGGCGCGGTAACAGAAAAGAAACTCTTCACGAGCCGCATGCACAATCGTGACATGATCGCCGTCGCAGAGCGCTTCCCAAAAAAGATCCACATTGCGAACCGCCATGGTATCGACAATGACATACTCTTTGTCGGTGGCGACTTGCAGCAGGCAGAGTTCCGGCTGATAGCGATTCTCGGAAACAAATTCTGTGTCGAATCCGATATACTTGGCTGACTTCAATCGCTGACAGAACGAAGCAAGGGCATCCTTGTCGGTGATGAATTCGAATTCGGGTAGGTCTGACATCCGTGCAGAAGTCTGATAAGTCATGGGCGATTTCCAGAGCTTAGCGAAACAATCCCCAAATGGATACCGCAAACCATGAACCAACCGCGTTTGAAGCCCGAAAACACTGGTTTACTCGTTAGTGTTAGAAACGCGACCGAAGCCAGATTGGCTCACTCAACCGCCCTTGTTTCAATTATTGATTTGAAAGAGCCACAGAACGGGTCACTTGGATGTGTTTCATTTGAAACGGCCAAAAACATCTCCCAATCATTACCCGAAGATGCCATCAAAAGCATTGCTCTGGGAGAAGTCGTTGACGGTCCGGTATGGCCAAACTCCAATTCACATTCGCGGCACGAATTACTTTTACGATTCCAATACGCAAAAGTTGGACTGGCTGGACTGGCTGACGATCAGAACTGGCTTCAACATTGGTCTAACACTTTTGATCAAGTCCCATCAACGGTACAACGCGTAGCCGTAGCTTATGCGGATCACGAAAGAGCCAATTCACCAAAAATCAAAACGATCATCGAGTCAGCAAATCTGGTTCGGTGCAACGCACTGTTGATCGACACGTTCTGTAAAGAAAACGGCAGCTTGCTCGACATGATTCCAATGCCTGAACTGAAGTCGTTCGTCAGGCATGCCAAATCCCGAGGCCTGAAAACTGTAATCGCCGGTTCATTGCGCGAAAAAGATCTACCGCACCTCCAGCCACTCGCCGTCGACTTCATTGCCGTCCGGGGAGCCATTTGCAGTGAAGATCGCTGTTCGCTAATCGATGTCAGGAAAATCACATCCATTGCACATCGAATTGCGGACCTTTCCTTTCCAACCAGGACTGGTTGAATCAGTCAACAATCTGTTCGCCAACGCCTCGCGGCACAACGATTCGATGATTTGACAGAGAATCAACTTCTTGCGACCGAACTGCAAATAAAAGATAATTCCGCTGGCGGCTGTGAGCCTGTTCATGGACAGTCGCGACAATTACTGACACGGACCTGTGCCGTCTCGGTGTTTTTTATGGCTACCTATTATCGGAACCTCGCGTGCCCGCACACTACTGGAAGACTATTTTGCTGGCCGCCGTTGCCATGTTGCCGCTTTGCCTGACCGGTTGTGGAAGCAAAGCAAAGATAGAAAAGGTCTCCACGATTCTTCCGCTCGACAGCACCTACGACCCGACCACTGAACTGGATGTTGAATCAGATTCCATTTTTGCGGAAGCAACTGCTGCCGAAGCGATTGAATTGGAGATCGAAGAGCGACTTGGAGAACTTGGTGAATTTTTCGCCAAACGACTTCGCGGAATTTCTGCAGAGGATCCGACTTTCATCGATTCCTCGTTTTCCGCTGTCGGGATCGACAGAAACAGATTTAAAGTTCGCTTTGATGGCAGCCAAATTGCGATCGGCCGCTGGCAGACCGCAGACTCGGCACCAAAGTACTCCGACAAAGGTGCTTTGCAAACCTTCGCAATCAAAACACTTGGCGGATGGAAGCAAGCCAACAAGTTCTCCATCGAATTCAAAATCTATCAGGTCGCCGAACAGGACGACACGATCACTGCTCGCCTTGTCGCAGAGACCTTCGGACAGACGAAACCAGACTCGGGCTTACAAGCAACATCGCTATGGGAAACAAAGTGGAAACGGAGTGAATCCCAGCCAATTTCGCTTTCTTCGATCAGGGTTCTTGGTCGTGAAGAGTTGATCGTAACCGTCGCCGAAGGACAGCTGCTACAGGATTTCACAGATTCCATATTCAGCAAATGCGATGCCTGGGAATCACAACTGAAGTTTGGCCTCGATCAGTGGGCTCGTCAGATCCCCGGGCTAAGTGTGATTGGAAATCAGGGCGTCGCCGTCGCGGACATCAACGGTGACGGACTCGATGATCTTTATCTATGCGAAGGCCAGGGCCTGGCAAACTTGATGCTACTTCAAAATCCTGATGGCACCGTACGGAACATTGCAGCCGAAAGTGGTGTCGACATTCTCGACGAGACACGCGCCGCTTTGATCGTAGATTTTGATAACGATGGCGATCAGGACCTTGCCCTGACCACGGATGAAAACCTTGTTCTGTATTCAAACAATGGGAGTGAAAAGTTCCAACTGGAACGCAAACTTCGGATTGGCTATGACGGGTCGAGCCTGTCAGCAGCGGACTTCGATCTCGATGGTGATCTTGATCTGTTCGTTTGCAAGTTCAATCGAGTCCGCGATCAGACTGACTTCCTGTTTGTACCCGAGAGTTACTCGGCGAGCTTTTCTGGAGGTCGAAACGTGTTGCTCAGAAATGATGAAGGCTGGATTTTCACGGACGTGACCGAGGAAGTTGGACTGACCGAAAATAATCGCGGCCATTCTCGCTGCGGCATTTGGGTGGATTACGACTCTGACGGAGATCAGGATTTGTACGTCACCAATGAATGGAGTTCGTCGCGCCTCTATGAAAACCTCAACGGCTGGTTCAACGACGTGACCGAAAAGAAATCAATGGAATTGACCGCGCAAGCCAGAAGCGTTTCCTTTGGTGACTTTAACAACGATGCCAGTCCGGACCTGTTCGTCGCCAACGACGTTGCCAGTCGACAGTATCGAGTCATCAAGAGCAGCCTTGATTCCAAAGCAATCAGCAAGGATGCCGGAAAGGCCTTGATCGCGCAGTCACAAGTTTGGTTCTCGAAGGACAATGAAGAGCAACCATTCAACGCCTACCCTTTACCAACTCCGATATTCTCTTCTGAATCGTCGTTTGGATCGGCCGTTACAGATTTGAACAATGACGGCCTGGATGACATCCTCGTCGCCAACGGTTATCTGTCGCGAACGACCTCAGAAGACCTTCAGTCTTTCTGGGCCCGGTGCATCGCGGAGTCACTCGGTACCGAACGAACCAACAGTTCAGCGATTCGTGCACGATCGCATAAAGTTGGCGACTTGATCCGTGGTGGGTTTTCGCTTTCGGGTAACCAGCGAAATCGATGTTATTTGAATATTGGGTCGGTCGGATTTGCAAATTTCTCGGCCGGTTCTGGCATCGACTTGCTCAATGACGCCAGATCTCTGGCAACTTCTGACTGGGACAACGATGGCGACACGGATGTCATCATGATTTCGCGAACGGGTCCGCGGGTTCGCATTCTTTGCAATCAGATGCAATCAAAAAATCAGTCCATCAACATTTCTCTGGTCGGCGACAGCTCAAACAGGGATGCCATCGGAGCCAGAGTTGAAGTTTGGATTGAGAATAGAAAAGCGCCAATCGTGCGCTGGGTTACCGCAGGATCTGGCTATCTGGCACAGTCATCACGCAATCTACAGATCGGTCTGGGAAAAGAAGCGTCGATTCGAAAAGTTGATGTCATTTGGCCAGGCGGAAGCCGGCAAACATTTGACAGACTCAAAGCGAACCAGTTTTACACGTTGACGCAAAACTCTGCCGCTGCGGCGGAGAAAACCGCAAAACGAATTCAGCTCAGTATTAAAGCTGGCTCTCCCCGGGAGAATCAGAGCTTGAAGACGTCCAGTCGCAGTGTGTTTTATCCTTCGTCGCTACTTCCGCCGATCAGAATCCAGGGGCCTCAGCGAAAATGGTATCGCGTTGAAAGCCAACCGAACCAGGCGTTGCTGGCAGTCTTTCACGACTCCACTCCGGCATCCGAAAACGTCCTGCAGGACTTTGCCAAAAACGCTCTCGAGCTGGAACAGAACAACATCGGATGCGTTGCCGCGTTTTGCGATCGGCGCGAACGAGCGACACCAATGGGCGATCAGCACGAGCTCTCCAAACAGATTATCGAGTCGAGTCAGTGGCCTTATCCAGGTGGAGTTGCAGCAGCGACGGACATCGAGAAACTGAAGTTGGCCTGTGGCGAATGGTTCAGCAACCAACAGCTTCCTGAACTACCGTTTGGCGTTTTGCTGGATCGCAGCGGCGCCGTGAAGGCGTTTTATCCTGCATCAGAACTTGGTTCAAAGGTACTGCTCAAGGACAAAACACTTTTTGGTTACGGCTTCGAAAAACAGTGGGATCAGCTGACGGGAAGATCGGGATTCTGGTTGAATACCAATCGCAGCGTAAACTTGACACGACTGAAAGAACGGCTGCTCGAACTTGGACTTGAGCAGGACGTCGTTGTACTAAACCATCGCTCTGCCCCTTCCACTGCAATGTTGCTGACCACCCGTGCGATTGAGCTGGCATCATTGAATGATTTTGAACTGGCCAGTGAGTTCTTCGAACGAGCATTGAAGGTTGATCCACGATGTACGTTGGCTCATATCGAAAACGGCCAACTGCTACGAAAGCTGGCAGCGTTACAGCCAGCAGAAGCTCCAGAACGACTGGAGATTCTGAATACAGCCGTCCAGAGTTTTCAAACGGCGTTAAGTATTGAACCCGATAACGCCGAAGCAATCATTGGATTTTCAGACGCCAGCACGGATCAAAATCTGATCGACCCAGCCATTGAAAAACTCAAGGAGTTTGTCGCTGCGTATCCCGATTCTGCCCGGGCCAACGCAATCCTGGGAAGGTTACTCTTTTCCAAAAAGCAGTACATCGAAGCGACGAAACATCTGACGATCGCATTCGACAAGCATCCGACTTTACCTTATGTCGCGGGAGATCTCGGGTTTCTCTACCTCAGTGCTGGCGAAGCAAGTCGAGCCAAGAAGTTTTTGAATCTTGCGAATCGGCTGCAGCCGAGCAACCGAAACATGTGGCGTTTCCTAGCGGAAGCAGAATTCGCGACAGCCCAGTATGCCGATGCGATTCGTCTGTACGAGCGGTATCTGAAAGGTTCACCCAAACACCTGCGATCCAACTGCTCATTGGCGTGGCTGTTGGCGACCTGCCCTTTCGAGCCGCTTCGCGATGCCGATCGCGGTATCGATTTGATCATGCCGATGGTTAAACTCTATACGGCATCAGCCTTCGTTCGTGAGATCGCCGCAGCGTGCCACGCGGAGAACCAGGACTTTGACAGCGCGGTGCAACTCCAACAGGAAGCTGTCGACATGGTTCGGGAAAAACGCAGCACCGATCAATACACCGACGATCAAAAAACGGGGCTTCAGAACCGGCTGGAGCTTTACCGCAACCAGGTCGCTTACCGGATGGACAAGCTTTCCGAGATCCCCATCCGGAGCATTGGAAAACGACTCAAAAAGTGATGCTTACAGGTTCCGTGAAGGTTCCAGTCGTTTCGAAGCTGTGAATTTTTTGGATTACGGTTTTTGTCAGGCACGACAGAATGTTGGCAGTACCGGCTTTAGCCAGAATTTGGCCGCATCGATTCCGCCTAACGCGGTACTACGAACAACAGCTTCAAAAATTCACAACCTCTTCGCGGTGAACATGGGCATCCCGTTGTATCAACCCAACTCCTGATAACTTACGTGTGAATGGCACGCTTGCTAACCGCCAAAGCCGCTTCCTGCATGATCTCGGAAAGCGTCGGATGAGCGTGGCAACATCGAGCCAAATCTTCGCTAGATGCTCCAAAGTTCATCGCGATGGCAGCTTCAGCAATCAAGTCACCGGCTCTGGGTCCAATGGCATGCACACCGAGAATTCGATCGGTGTCGGCATCGGCAAGGATTTTGATTTTCCCTTCTGCTCCGCCCATCGCCCGGGCGCGGCCATTGGCACCGAAGGGACAGGAACCCTTTTTGAAACTGATGCCTTCGGACTTGAGTTGTTCTTCCGTCTTGCCGACCGATGCAATTTCAGGATGCGTATAGACGATCGCCGGAATCGTGTTGTAGTCAACGTGCCCGACACCTTTGACCAATCGCTCCACGACGGCAATGCCTTCTTCGGAAGCCTTGTGAGCCAGCATGGCACCACCGATGCAATCGCCAATCGCGTAGACACCATCAGCCGAGGTTTTCAATTCCGAATCAGCTACGATAAAGCCACGTTGATCAACTTTGACGCCAGCGGCATCGAGACCAATCGATTTTGTGTTTGGAGAACGTCCGGCTGAAACCAGGACCCGATCACATTCAATCGTTTCGCCGCCCTTAATACTGACAGTGCATTTGTCACCGTTTCGAACGACGGACTCAACCCACATGTCTGTTCGGAACTGAAGTCCCTGCTTCTCAAACGTTCGTCTGGCTGCGCGGGCAATCTCCTGATCAAGTCCACCCAGCACTTTGTCCATCGCTTCGAGAACGATGACTTCGGCTCCAAGGCGACTCCAAACAGAACCGAGTTCGAGGCCGATGTAGCCGCCACCAACAACGATCAGTTTTCTGGGAACGCTGGTGTAAGAAAGTGCTGCAGTACTATCACCGATTCGGTCACCATCGAGTTCGATGCCTGGAAGTGCCATCGGAACACTGCCAGTTGCGATGATGATGTTGGTCGCTGTAACCGTTTCGCCGCTTGAAACTTCAATCGTGTTGGCGTTGACGAACTTTCCACGGCCCACAATCGCAGTGACTTTATTCTTCTTGAGTAGTTGAGCGATGCCACCAGTGAGCGTATCGACCACTCCGGACTTGCGACGCATCATCGCTGCGAGATCGACAGTCAGTTTGGTCGCCGTAATCCCGTGCTCCATCATGTGGTCACGGGCTTCGACCAACAGATGACTTGATTCCAGCAGCGCCTTGCTGGGAATACAGCCAACGCGAAGACAAGTCCCACCGAACTTTTGATTCTCATCGATGACGGCCGTCTTGAGTCCCAGTTGAGCGCCACGAATCGCCGCAACGTAACCGCCGGGGCCTCCACCAAGGACGACGAGATCGAAGTTATTTTCTGCCATGATTTTTGCTAGTTCTATATTGCCAGTTGGATTCCTGTGCTGTTTACCCGAAGTACCGATTAGGCGGAACCGACATGATTCCGGCTAAATCCGGTACGACAAACAGCATTCGGCTTCATTTTCTAAACTTCGAGGAACAAGCGTGCTGGTTCTTCGAGGACTTCCTTGATTGTCTTGAGGAACGTAACCGCTTCCTTGCCATCAACGATGCGGTGATCGTAGGTCAAAGCAATGTACATCATCGGACGGATTACGATTTCCTTGTTGATGACCACGGCACGATCCTGAATTGAATGCAAACCAAGAATACCGCTTTGCGGTGGGTTCAGGATAGGCGTTGAAAGCAACGATCCGTAAACACCTCCGTTACTGATTGTAAACGTTCCGCCTTCGATATCCGCGGGCTTGATTTTGTTCTCCGCAGCCAGAGCGGCAAAGGAACCGATATTCCGTTCGATATCCGCAAAGCTCATTCGCTCCGCGTTGCGAAGAATTGGCACGACCAAACCTTTGCCACCACCAATGGCGATACCAATATCGTGATAGTTCTTGCTGATAATGTTGTTGCCCTGAATCTCGGAGTTGATCGCCGGGAAACGTCGCAGGCCTTCGACGACTGCCTTGGCAAAGAAAGACATGAATCCCAGCTTCACACCGTGCTTCTTCTGGAATGCTTCCTTGTATTTGGAACGTAAGTCCATCACTGGCTTCATGTCGACTTCGTTGAACGTTGTCAACAAAGCAGCCGTTTGCTGAGCCTCAACCAGTCGCTTGGCAATCGTACGCCGAATCATGCTCATCGGCTTCGAAGTGTCTTCGCGCGGCCCCATTGATTCATTCCACTCTTCCGCCTGGGCATCCATTGAAGCTGGAGATGCTGCCGGCGCAGATGCTGCTGGAGCAGGAGGCGTTGGAACGGGTGCCGATGGCGGTGGCGTGGTCGGCATTGGTGGTGCAGCGGCTTGCGGCGGCGCGTCAACACTGCCACCGGGACGTAAACCATTCGCTTCGACGTATTTCAAAACGTCTTCTTTGAGCAGTCTTCCACCTGGCCCCGACGCCTTGATCGCATCTGCAGAAATCTTGTATTCGCTGAGCATCACTTGAGCCGCCGGCATGATCCAGCTGGTGTCGCCACCGGTGGCCGGAGGCGCATCCATGACTGCGGTCGAGCCTGTACTTCCCGCTGCTGTCGCAGCCGAACCTTGAGCCGCACTGGCACTTTCGCGCGAGGCTGTTTCATCAATCACGCACAGAATCGCTCCGACCTGCACAATTTCTCCTTCGGCAACGGCGACTGAAGAGAGAACTCCTGAAACAGGCGCTGCCAATGCCTGGGATGCTTTTTCGGATTCCAGCTCGACAAAATCTTCGTCTCGCTCAACCCATTCACCGGGTTTCTTGAGCCACTGGAAAACCTGAACTTCCTGAATGGAGTCTCCAAATTCAGGTACTTTGATTTCAGACATGAGTCTAATTCTCTAACAGAATTTAATAAGGTTGCGGAAAAGTTGTCTTCGACGACGAAGCAATCAGCCAGGCCATCTTCATCATCCCGTGGCCGTAAAATGAAATCGGCGCTTTGATGACGAAAGTAAAGTTGATTGTGCAGGAAAATCAAACGGATTCAAAGCAAATCAAGCTGTACTGGTCGGTGTCGGAACACCCATTACTTCGTTGAAAAGTTCCTGTTCTTCAATTTTGTGCGCTTTCTTTGATCCCGTGGAGGGGCTTGCCGACTCAGGACGGGTAATTGCCTGGATATTCCAATATTCACCCAGCCCCATTTCGTCCCACTTCACCTTGATAAAGTACCAGGCACCCATGTTGCGAGGCTCTTCCTGAACCCAGTAGATCGGTGTCCCAGCGTCATACGCTTGCAGAACGCCGCGGATCTGTTCGGCAGGAAACGGATAAAGCTGTTCCACCCGAATGACCGCAAAATCTTTCTGTTCGCGTTTTTCCCGTTCCTTCATCAAGTCAACGGCGACCTTCCCCGACGCAATGATGACTCGCGACGGATGATCGTAAGGGCCAACATCCGGATCGGTCAGCACACGTTCGAACTTGCCCGTCGTAAACTGATCAAGGTTCGACATCACCTTCGCTTCACGCAGCAAAGCCTTCGGCGTAAACACGACCAACGGTTTTCGCCATTTGCGAATGACCTGACGACGCAGCAAATGAAAATGCTGGGCCGCAGTCGTTGGGTAGGCAATCTGGACATTGTGTTCGGCACAACCAGTCAGAAATCTCTCCAGTCGAGCACTGCAATGTTCCGGGCCAGAGCCTTCGAATCCGTGAGGCAACAGCATGACCAAACCGGAGAGACGATTCCATTTATCTTCGGCACTGAAAATAAACTGATCGATGATCACCTGAGCCGCGTTTACGAAATCGCCAAACTGGGCCTCCCAACAAACGAGACCGTCAGGGCAATCGAGACTATAGCCATAGTCGAAACCAAGCACGCCGGCTTCGCTGAGTGGACTGTTGATAATGTCGATGTTGGCCTGTGCTTCATCGATGTGCCGCATGATGTCATGCCGCCTGCCGTTGTTGGCATCGTAAACCACTGCATGACGCTGGCTGAATGTTCCGCGTCCCACGTCCTGACCTGTCAGACGAACCGGATGACCTTCGAGTGCCAGCGAACCAAAGGCTGCCAACTCCGCCGTCGCCCAATCGATCGGTCGATTCCCAGTCGCTGACTGCGCTCGGGCCTGCAGAATCCTGGCCAACTTTCGGTTTGGCGTGAACCCTTCCGGATGCGTTGAAATCTGTTCAAGGACGTAAGTCAGTTTGCCGGCGGCAACACCGGTATCCAAATCGGCATTCAGATCTTCACTGCCACCGCTGTATCCAGTCCAAATACCTTCACCACTCTGGATATCAGGTTTGAAGTTCTCCTTGTTGCTGGCGGCTTCGAATTCGCGATCAAGCTTCTCACGGCGGGCTTTGGCAATCGAGTCAGCCTCTTCGGAAGTCACTTCGTGCATTTTCAACAAGCGATCGAGATAACCGTCGCGAACCGTTTTGCGATCGTCGATCTTCTTGTACATCATCGGCTGCGTGAATCGGGGCTCATCGCTTTCGTTGTGACCGTGACGACGATAACAGTACATGTCGATCACGACGTCACGATGGAACGTACGACGGAACTCCATGGCGAGATTCACCACCTGAGCAACAGCTTCAGGATCTTCTCCGTTGACGTGAAAGATCGGAATCTGCAACATCTTGGCAATGTCACTGGCGTAAGTCGTACTGCGACCCGCGGAAGGATTGGTCGTAAAGCCAACCTGATTATTGACAATCACATGCAACGTTCCGCCAACCTTGTAACCAGGCAACTGGCTCAAGTTGAGTGACTCCTGCACAACGCCTTCTCCGGCGAACGCGGCATCGCCATGAATCAGAATGCACATCGTCTTGGCTTGCCAATTGTCACCCGCGCGATCCTGCTTACTGCGACAACGACCCATCGCAACAGGATTGACGAACTCGAGATGGCTTGGATTGAAACACAACGATATGTGAACGTCTTTGCCCGTACTTGTCTTCCAGTCGTTGCTGTAGCCCATGTGATACAGCACATCACCACCACCACGACTTGCATTGGGGTCCGGATCATCGAAGCCCCAGAAAATATTTTCGGAACGTTTACCCATGATGTTCGCGAGAACATTCAGTCGACCACGGTGAGCCATTCCGAGAACAACTTCGTTGACATCGTGTTCGCCAGCTTTCTCAAGCGCCAGATCGAGAAGCGGAATCAGCGTCTCGGCACCTTCGAGTGAAAATGTTTTCGCACCGGTGTACTTTCGTCGAACGAACTCTTCAAAGATCACGGCGTCGGTCAACTTGGTCAAAATCCGAATCTGCATCTTCCGATCCAGGCTGATTCGATTCTGGGTGCTTTCCATCCGCGACTGCAGCCAGTACCTCACATCGTGATTGTCGATGTGCATAAACTGGGCACCGATAGATCGACAGTAAGTGTTGCGAAGAAGCTGGACGATCTCTTCAAGGGTCTGAAAGTTCTGGCCGCCGACGGTCCGAGCCGAAAACTTTTGCTCCAGGATTCCAGGATGAAGCCCGTACGATTCCGGATTGAGTTCACTGTTGGTTTCCCGCGGCATCCCGAGCGGATCGATTTTGGCTTCGAGGTGACCCCGAACACGAAAGCCGCGCACAAGCTGATCGACACGATCCTGCAGCTGAGCCACCGACTGGGAGTGGGGAGACTCCGTACTGGCGGTGCCGCCAACGGTTCCCGGAGTCACCGGTGTAGAAGCAATCGCCCCATTGGAATGAGCCGTACCAGGCTCGGGGCTGAAATCCCGAAAGTACTGTTGCCATTCCGGGGAAAGGGAACCGGGATCTTTTTGATAGTCTTCGTACAGACTATCAACATACGCGCGACTGAAAACGTTCATTTTCAATTAATCCGACGCTGTGGTAAGTACTGCCAGGCGTCGTCGATTTTCGGGACAATTTGAAATCAGGCCAAGTGACATTTTGCTTTCCAAACCTGAACCACCGGTCCCGACCTGGTCACGCCGTAAACTGTATCCAATGTCCTGAATAGCGGCTATGCGCATCGGCGCAAAATCCGGGGAAACCAAAGGATTTTTTCCTTCGCAAAATGGCTCGACATCTTGACTTTCGTGTTCCGTGAAGGCTCGACACGAATTCGCTATAGTCAATGCAGCATTTGTAAGTCCTGGGAGGCAATGTAGATGGAACAGCGTCAAAAGATCCTTTACGGTGAGCTGTTAGACATGCAGATCACTGGCCCGGAGGTTTCGCTTTCGTTTGAAAAACGTCTTGCAAGAGAAAATGGCTGGAGTGTCGCGTTCGCAATCGAGGCGATTTCGGAATATAGAAAGTTTCTTTTTTTGCTACTGGAGTCCGGGCATCCGGTCACGCCATCAGATCAAATCGACCAGGTTTGGCACCTACACCTGCTCTACACAGAGTCCTACTGGAATGACCTTTGTGAACGTATTGCCAAACGGCCACTGCATCATGGCCCCACCGCCGGCGGTGCCGCAGAAGGCAAAAAATTCGGCGATTGGTATGAGAACACAAAGTCGTCGTATCGGAAGTTCTTTGATTGTGAACCGCCAGATGAGTTTTGGCCGCCTGCCGATCAAAGGTTCAGTTCAGATCTGCATTTCCGACGGGTCAACGTTTCAAAGAGCATCATTGTTCCGAGTCCAGCCTATTGGCTGAGACAGTTCGTTGCCCGGCTGCGGTTCAGGATACCGGCTGAGAGAAACCGGGCGCGCGAACAGGCGTCGGGATGCCCGCTACTTGTATTGCTGCCATGTGGATTCAGCTGGAACCCTTTCCACCTGAATGCCCTGGGGTTCCTGGTTTTCTACCTGATTCTCATCGTCATTGCTTTGGCAGCCTCGCTAACGGCAAGATTCCTGCTTCGAAACAGAAGCCCGCTGGACCCCAAAGACCTCAAGTCACTTGAAGCCGAACTGTCGGTCGACGACCTGGCATTCCTGAAGCAAGGACCCAAGGGGCCTGTCAACGCAGCAATCGCGGAGCTGTGCTTCGAGAAACAGATCTTCGTCTCTGACGGGCCGCACCGGGGAAAAGGACTTTCAAGACTGGGCGACCCCGATCCGAAAGCAGGCTCGCTGCTCCGTCAATCGATCCTGACGTCGATCGGTACCGACGGACACAGGCAGTTGATTGATATTCGCCGCGATTGCAGTTGGGCAGTCGTAAAGATCGCGAAGAAGTTAAAAGGCCAAAAATTGCTGGAGTCAAATTTCAGTTATCTGAAACCGAGACTGGTGTCGATTCTGCTAATGGCCTCTGTTGTTGCTGTCGGCCTCTTCCGAATTCGCAATGGAATCAACTCGGGAAGACCAGTTGGATTTCTGATCGCACTAACTTTTATTTCCGGCATGTTGACCGTACCGATGTTCCTGAAACCCAAAAGAACCATCAAAGGGAATCAGCTGTTGCGTCATTTCAAACAGAAACTGAAGGACTCGTCACCGGTCAACATATCGGGCGAGACTGCTTCAACGGCAGACCTTGGATTGTGGGTCGCCATTTTTGGAATTTCAAAAGTTCCGATTGGAATGCTGGGCTGGCAAATCAAAGCACTGTTTAAAAACGAAAATTCGATTGCCTTCAACGACGGTGCCACCTGGTCTGGCGGTTGTGGAGGAGGCGGTGGAGGAGGAGGCTGCGGAGGTGGAGGAGGAGGCTGTGGAGGAGGCTGCGGCGGTGGAGGCTGCGGAGGTTAAGTCGTTTTTGTAACCCAACATGGTTACTCTTCTCGATGACCACTCGCGGTTTCCCTTTGGTGTGCTTGCCTGTGACAGTCGCGGCGATGGGCCTATGGATTCGATGGCTTGTCCGCTGTGACCTGTTCGCGCGTCCCGGAAATCGCTATGAACGTTGGCGTCTGATCACAAACAGTCCGCTCAGCAACCCCAACACCGCCAGGCTTCCTGGCTCAGGGACGGCAGTCACGACGCCGCTTGCCAGGAAAGAGCCATTGGCAGCGAGCGGAATGAATGTGCCTGGAGCGACTTCGATGCTGTCGGTAATAGAAAACGTACCGGAAACTGTTTTGATGTCGCCAGTTCGGCTAATCTCGAAGTCAAGAAAATCAGTCACCGTCGGCGCCTGCGAGGACAGGTCAAGCGTCTGACTTCCGCCAAGTAGATTGAGTGGGTCGCTGACAGCAATCGTGCCGCCGAGCTGCAACTGATTCCCCAACTGGTCAAAGAGCCCATTGGTAACCACTCCCGCAGCGCCCGGCGTTACCAGTGAAATCGTGACATCACCGGGCTGTGTATTCACTGTCACGAGCCCAGCCGCAAAACTAAACGACAATGCGTCATCAAGGGATATATCCAGTGCTGTGATTTGAGCAGTGCCGAAAGGGGCAGTCAAAGATGCCACGTCGATCGAACCTGTTCCAGAAACCGACGAAGTTTCGAATCCCGAGTTGTTGATACTCAGGTCCGCACTGGACATGGAACTATCAAACGTCAAATCGACAATCGATGCGTCAGATACCTGAAAGCAAAACAGCGACGCAGTGACACAAGCAATGACGCGGAACAGGTTGGACTTGAGCATGTTGACTCCTAGAATTTTGTATCACGGCATTATGTCTAAAGTATCGGAGCCAATCCATATTTTATCCGCTTGTTAATCCAAATCGCATGAAAGATCTGAAAATCGAGCGATGGTTGTGCCAAGCGGTTCTCTCGGCATGAAGACGTTCAGCGGTGCATCAGTTGACAATTTTTCCAATTTTAACATCACTACGCTGGATTGCGTTCGCAGTGAGCCAATGTGTTTACAGGCCTGCACCAAGACGCAACTCGACCAGCAGATCGTTGACCGCTTCGGTGTCGCGAGTTTCGGGAAGCGTTGAATCCGTGAAGGCATCTTCGAGTTTTACCTCCAGCGCAGCGAGTTTGTCGGCATGGAATTGCCAGTCAAGATTTTCAAGGCCAATTTTTTCTTCTACTTTGGCGGCGATCAAATCCGGAATGAAATCCAGTCCCTCGTTCTCGTGCAGCACGCGCACATCTGTTTCAATGCGCCCCGTTTTCATCAGGTGCACTCCCGTCAGCAAAACGCGATAGGCGTAGAGCAACGACTTTGCTTTTTTGACTGGTTCCTTTTCGAGTAGCTTTCGCTGCGTCCCGTAGAATCCCCGATAATGATGGTAGTGAAAGCGCGTGATGCAGCGATTGGCGATCGGTTTTAACTGATCAAGAAACTCATGGCCAGAAACGACCAGCGGCGAAAAAATCTGTTCCAGAACATAGCCATTGTTTTTCACCAGCAGTCGCAGAAACTTGCCAACGTCATGACTGACCAGATCCACTTCGATTCCATCCTCGATACTGGTGCGATCGATTGTCTCATTCGGCATCGCCAATCCAACCACTTTGCGAAGCGGCAGCAGGTGACAGCCACGCAGGTCAACGTCGCTATCAGGTGACGGAAATCCGTAGATATGTGCTCCACTGACGGTCACAAAAAGCGGATCGTGCCCGAGTGAGTCGATAAACTGTTTCCAGTGATCAGGATTCATGTATTCGCAATCATTTCAACATACAGAACGGCGAGCTTCAATCAGGAAACGATTGACCGCTTCGAAGTCCGGTTGTTCAGGGAGTGAGGTCGATTCAAATTCCAGCGCAAACTGTCTGTCCAGTTCCAACGCCGTTTGTTCGACTTCTTCGAAGCTGCTTTGACCATTTCGGATCGCCAAAAGTTCGCTGCGAAATTCAGAAACATCGACCATGATTTCGCCAGTGCGCAGAGCCCCAATGCCACTGTGCAGCAGCCGAATCAAATGCATCGCATGTTTGTTTTTGAAGGTGCCTTTTTTTTGAACACTGTTTCGCATTCGACGAAACTGGCTCAGAACGTATCCGGAATACGTTTTGTAAAGGTGCTTTGAAAGGAACGCCGAACGAATCTCACGCAGTCGATCAGCCAGTGGACTGGACTCCAGCACCATCGGCGTCCATAGCGTTTCGAGAATGTTTGGGTTGGCCTTCAGTGCCAGACGCAAGAATTTCTCCAGCTCCCAGTAGACTTCGTCATCCTGGCCGTCGTTGAATTCCAGCTGTCCGGGGATGTCGTAGAGCGACCAGTGACGTTCTGCGGGCGGGAGGAAGATGCCGCGAACGTCATCGTCGGATTGATCATTGGAAAGCCCAAAAGCCTTCGAGCCAACCTGGCAGCGATAAATCACAAACGGACGGAACTTGTCAAAGTTCTCGGAAGCGGCCAACAAATTATCGACTTCCTGACGGCGTAGAATGAGCTCGTCAAAGGAAGCTTCCAACGTCACGCCGTCGGAAAACTGAACGGTGTAAGTTTCGTCGTTGTGCGGCGGGCACTTGATGACGACGCCAACAGCACCAGGCTTCTTGAGTGAAACTTCGTTTTCAGTCTCGGTCGAAGAAACGGATTTCGTTGCTTGCAGTACAACTTGCGTTCCGGCAGGAATCACAAAGTTCCGAGACAACGATCCGATTGTTTTATGCTTGGCCACAGTGCTCTACCAATGTTTGAGTTGTCGAAGCGCTTTTAGATAATGACATTGATTGAATTGGCGCATGTCGTTCCGCTAACAGCTCGGAAAGCTGAGCGACATTGTCGCTCGATTCTCCGAATCGAAAGCGCCTGGTTAAGCCGGACGATCTCCAGGCGGAATGATGCTCACAAACAAGTTCGACCCTTTAGGCCGAATGATGCAAATCCCGCTGAAGCCGGTACGGTGAACACCTTGCGAACCCTGATGTGTGTTGGCTCAAGCGATTGAAACGTTGGAGTCTTTTTCAGCAGGAATCTCGTCGAATCCCTCCTCGTGATCCTTGTACAGCGGCAAACCAAACTGTAGCAACAAACTCCCGTAGAGCGAATAGAAAACGGGAACCAGAATCAGAATCAAAAGCGTTCCAAACAGCAACCCAAAGATCAGGCTGACGGCCATCGGGATCAACACCTGGGCCTGCATTGATGTTTCCAGCAGCATTGGGAACAGTCCGGCGATCGTCGTCATCGACGTCAACATGATTGGACGAAAGCGGCGGCTTCCGGCGCTGGCCAGCGCGTCTTTCAACGGAATGCCCTGACGCACGCGTCGGTTGATAAAGTCCACCAGGACAATCGAGTCGTTTACCACAACACCGGTCAACGCAATCAAACCGAAGAAACTGAACAGCGTAAGTTCGATGCCAACAATCGCATGGCCAACGATGGCGCCAAGGAAACCGAATGGGATGATCGACATAATGATCACCGGTTGAATGTAGGAGCGAAACTGCAACGTCAACAGAACATACATGCACAGCAGCGCGATGATGAAACCGTTTCGCATGCTGCCCATCGACTCTTCGTTCTGCTGCTGTTCGCCTTCCCAGTTGACGCTCAGGTTGGCACCGTGTTTTTCCTGGTACTTCTGGATCATCCCGGGAATAAACTCCTCCTTCATTTCTGCAATCAGTTGCCGGCCGTTAACCTTTTCCTTTTCCAGATCGGCAGTCACCGTGATGCTTCTTCGCTGGTCGAGTCGGTTGATTTCGGCCAATTCGCGACTGTGAGAGATCTCGGCAACTTCCGTCAGAGGGCGTTCGTTCCCCTCTCTGTCGCGAACACGAATTTCTTCAAACGAGGTTTGCGTTTTTCTGGCGTCACGAGGATAACGGACCATCAGCTTGACTTCATGTCGTCCGCGTTGGACACGCATGACTTCGCTGCCGAAGTAAATCGAGCGAATCGTTTCGGCGAGATCCTGCTCGCTCAACCCCAAAGCCTGTCCTTCGTTGTTAAGCTTCAGTGACCGTTGCCATTTGCCTGGCCGCATATCGTCTTCGATATCAAACACACCCGCTTTGGCCGCCAGCCAGGCTTTGGCATCTCCGGCAGCATCCTCCAGGAATTCACCGCCGGCTTCATCCGCCAGAATTTTGAACTCGATTGAAGAACCACCAGGCCCCATCGAACGGGCGCCAAACTTGAGCGCTTCGGCACCAGGTATTTTGGGAACACGTTCTCGCCACTTCGAAATAAGCTCCTGGGCACTGTAGGATCTTTCGTCGGGCGGCGTCAGTAAAACCGAAACGCTGCCAACATGGCTACCGCTGGTGACTCCCGCAGGTCCCTTCAACGAGTCACCGACTTCTCCAATTTTTTCGTACAGGTTGTGCACGACCGAGGGATGACCTTTGGCCTGGAGTTCCGCATCAATCTCTTCGATGGCGGCCCGTAAATTGGCGACGCCGTCTGCGGAAAACCCCGCCGCAGTTCCATTAGGGTAAGCAAGTGTGGCGCTGATTTCACTGCCATCGATTTTTGGAAACATGCCCAGCGGTGCCAACCCCGAAAGGACCACGCCCGTCACGAGAATGGCGGCGCCGATCGCGGAAGAAATCACAACCAAACGATTGCTCAACGAGAATCGGAGCATTGGTTCGTAAATCGCTTCGATTGTGTAGGCCATCAAGCGAGTCGCGGCTGCGTTGACTTTCTGGAACACCCAAAGCAGTGGCTTGAAGATATACAGGATGCCCGAAAGCATTCGCAGAAACAGATTGTTTTCATGAGCCAGGTGAGCCGGCAGGATGAAGCAGCCTTCGATTAGCGAAATCACCAGCATCGCAATCACCGCCATCGGCATGATCGCGATGAACTTCCCCATCACGCCCGACACGAAAGCCAACGGCAGGAACGCGATGATCGTCGTTGTTACCGACGCCGTCACGCTGGGCAGAACTTCCACGGTGCCTTCGATGGCAGCAGCCACAGTGCCCATCCCGGCTTCGCGTTTGTTGTAAATGTTCTCACCGATGACGATCGCATCATCTACGACAATTCCCAACGCCATCAGGAAGGCGAACATGGAAAGCATGTTCATCGTTTGGCCGAACGCCAACAGAACGAATCCAGCGCCAAGAATCGAGATCGGAATGCCCATCGCAACCCAGAACGCCAATCGCAGTTCAAGGAACACGGCCAGTACAAGAAAGACCAACAGCAGTCCCTGAGCTCCGTTTCGAGCCAGCAAGTCGATGCGATCAACGACGTCAACCGAGATATCACCCCAGGTATCAATCTTGAATCCTGGTGGCAATTCCTTTGATGCCGCATAACTCTTGACCGCGTCAACAACCGTAAACAGGTCTTCCTTGTTCGTTTTGGTTACCTGAACCACCAGGCCGGGCTTGCCGTTGATCAGGTTGATCGAAGTTGTTTCAGCAAATCCATCGATTACGTTTGCGATGTCTCCAACGCGAACGATGTCACCATCGGGTTTTGTGATCGCGGGCAGGTCGGCAATGCCGAGTCCTTCTTCGCGTTTGTTGTTTCCGCGCAGCAGCATCTCCTGCGAACCGGTGATCATCTTGCCGCCGGGAACGTCGATGTTCTGCTGCCGGATCATCTGAGCGAATCCCGTCAAGCCACCTCCGAACTGACGCATCGGCGTATCGAACTGTCGCAATATGTCTTCGGAAACTTCGACGGAAATTTCGTACGGTCGCTCGGCGGCGATTTCGGCGGAAGAGACTGCCGGACCTTTTGGTTGAAACAGAGGCGACAACAGGCGTCGTACCGGGTTGGCTGGTGGCACGGGCCGCAGTTCCAGCAACTCGGCGCGGACTTCTTCTGTGATGTCGCGCAACATCCTTTCGGATTCGAGGGCTTCGGGGCTGTTGCGATCGATTCCTTCCGGCAATTCGGGACCGGTGATACCAACAGAAATCGCGGGCGCGCGAAAGACGATCTGTTTAACTTCCGGTTCTTCGGCGCGAGGGGGAAGAAAGGCAGCAATCTGGTCGATTTGACTTCGCGTCTCGTCCAGCACCTTTTGAACTTCGCTGACGTTGTTGTCGAGCTCCAGGATGACATAGCCAAAACCTTCCTTGGCGACAGAGGTCATTTTTCGCACGCCGTCGATGTTGGCCGTGGCAGATTCCAGCTTCTGGCAAATTCCATCCTCCACTTCAGCCGGCGTTGCGCCAGGGAAGGGAACGGTCACCAACAGAATCTCCAGATTGAAAGCCGGGAATACCTCCCGACGCATGATGACCATCGATACGGTGCCAACGATCAATGACGCGATCAGAAATGTGTTCATCGCGGGCGAGTTCGCAATGGCCCATTTAATGACAGAACGCATGGATAACTTTCAGTTGATCGAGGTACTTGGGGGTTGGGGACAGTGAAGAGACTAATTTT
Organism: uncultured Pirellulaceae bacterium; assembly: GCA_964446085.1. Taxonomy (GTDB): domain Bacteria; phylum Planctomycetota; class Planctomycetia; order Pirellulales; family Pirellulaceae; genus Mariniblastus. Next base: position 35,608 of record CAYUNP010000003.1, on the reverse strand, counting down.
TTTGGGCGGCTTGTTCGTCTTCTTTGGTGGCGACGGTATCCGGGTCCGGAGGATCACTGTCGGCCATGGTCTTATCACCAGCTATGATGATTTCCGTTCCAATGGTCGGTTGTGAGAGTGGTGAAATGACCACCGTATCACCCGGTTCAAGATCGCCTTCCTTAACACGGGCAATGATCGATACCTGTATTTGAGAGTCCTCGTCCTCCCATTCAACGCGATCGACGATGTTGACCACGGCTTTCATCAGCTTTTTCTCGCGGACGTACCATACATCACCGTTGGGTTGCAAAGCGCGTTCACTGAAAGTGATCAAATCGTTTGATAAATCCCCTGCCGAAGTCTGTACTTCGATTTTGCATTTCACAAACATGCCGCGAACCAAAGCTCGCGGCCCCGTTTTCGCCTGGACGATTGGCGTGGGCACGATGATGCGACAGGGAGTTGTTTTCGTTACCGGATCACGACCAATTCCGCTAAACCGCTCCAGTACTCCGTCCCAGACAACGTCGGGTTCCGCAGTGTCATAAATTTTGACATCGGTTTTGGGTAACTGGTAGATCGACTTTGCGGCCTCCCTGTCCCTGGAGTTCAATCGAATCCAGTCCAGGTCGGTTGTCGTCAGGTTACATCGAACTTCCGAGACGTCTGTATTTTCGAATTGCAATACTCTTTCGCCCTGACGCACAAAGGCGTCCTGCTGCACGGATTCCGAAACGATGACTCCGTCTGCAGGAGCAACAATCTTCGTGCGTCGCAGTTCCAGCATCGCGCGACTGAGTCTTTGTTCGGTTAGTTCCTTGGCTGCGACTTGAGTTTCGCGGCTGGCGCCGAGTCCTTCAATGGCATTGCGGCGGGCAGTGACCTGAGTTTGAGCAGTGTTTAGCGAACGGCGAGCCTGATCGAGTTCCGAATCGGAGATCGCGGTGCGCAGTCTTTTTAACCGCTCGAATTCGCGACGCTGGATTTCCAGATCGCCACGAGCAAGCTTGAGGTTCTTGTTTTCTCCACCAATTTGCTTGTCGATTTCAGCAATCCGCTTGTCAGCCTGATTCATTTCGGCTTTGATCGTGTTCATTTCCAGCTGATACGACTCGGGATCGATTAATATTAGAGGCGTACCTTTCTTCACAAAATTTCCTGCCAGGCACTCAGGATATTTCTTCAGGACACGGCCGCTGACTTCTGCGGCGACGTTGATTTCGAGGTGGGCCACGACGGTTCCCGAAACGAGCAGGTTGATCGGGCCAGCATATTTATCAACATCCTGCAGCACGACCCGCGGCACCAGTGAGGTTGGCTCTTGAGATTCGGTGGGCTTGGCCAGCAAAATAAGGCCGTAACAGCCCAGCCCGGCCGCGGCCAAAATCAGCAACGACAGGACATAACGCACCGGATCTGAAAGGCTACGACCACTCTGTTGGGGGCCAGTTTCGACCGTTGGTGGTTCGTTGCGTACTGGTTGAGGCGTCGGCCCGTCAGTTGCGGTCTCTGAGCTGTTGTCTTCCTGAGTCAAATCGATCGACCTCGCGATACCTAATCTTTTTTTGGGGGTTGGTTATTCGTTGGATTTGAGTACCAATCGTAGCAGCCGGGACTACAGTTGAAATATTGATTTGAGCAATTCCCGGCTCTTGTAGAAAAATCAGGTCAAAGCAGCTAAATTGGCGGTTGGTTTGATCTCACAGACAGCCCCTTTTAAGAGTGGCCACTCTGTCAAACCCTCATGTATAAGAGGCGGTTTTGAACTTTACCGCCTTAGCCGCCTTTTGTTTAAGAATTTAGGTACCGGAATGAGCTTTAGTCACCGTGTTCGAAACTGGGTTCCAGTTTTTGCAATTTTCACATTCGCGAGTCTTGCTGGCGATAGCATTTTCGCCCAGTCCAACTGGGCCAATTGGCGTGGACCTGAGCAAAGCGGAATCTCCCGAGAGACGAATCTGGTCGACAGTTGGTCCTTCGAGCCGCAGAAGAACGTCGACTGGGTCGCTGATACGGGCGGACGTTGCACACCAATCGTGCTCAATGGTCGGATCTATCTGAACTGTCGCACAACTGACGACTTCAATGATCCGGAAGAAAAAGTTCACTCGCGCGAGCAAGTCGTCTGCTGGTCAGAAGATGGCGAAGAACTTTGGCGAGACCAGTTCAACGTTTTCAAAACAGACATTCCTTCACCACGTGTTGGGTGGGCGGCGATGTGTGGCGACGAAGAAACCGGCTACGTTTATTCGCACTCGGTTTGTGGAATGCTGAAATGCTACAACGCCGATGGCAAGATCGTTTGGGAGAAGTCGCTCTTCGAAGAATACGGAAAGATCTCTGGCTACGGCGGTCGAACGCAAACGCCAATCATCGACGAAGACCGTTTGATCGTCAGCTTCCTGGCAACAAACTGGGGTGATACCAAAGGCCCGGCACCGAAACACTATTACTATGCGTTTGACAAAAAGACCGGTTCACTGCAGTGGATTTCTGCTCCCGGCGGACAGCCAAAAGACACCAACTACTCGGCACCGGTTGTTGCGGTCATCAAAGGCCAACGCATGTTGATCGGCGGAAACGCAGACGGCGGCATCTACGCGATGAACGCCCGTACTGGAAAGTCCATTTGGGGATTCCGTATGTCGCTGCGTGGGCTGAACACGACTCCGGTTGTTGTCGGCGACAAAGTTTTCATCTCTCATGGTGAAGATAACATCGACAACCAGGAATTCGGCCGGGTCCAGTGTATTGATGCCACTGGAACGGGTGACGTTACCGAAACACACGGCGTTTGGCGGGAAGACGGCGTCAAAGCGGGCTACACGGCGCTGCTTTCTCATGATGGAATGCTGTTCGTCGTTGCCGACATCGGAAACATGATCTGCTACGACTGCGAAACGGGTAAACGGCTCTGGGAGCACGATCTCGGAACCGTCGGTAAAGGCTCACCAGTCTGGGCCGATGGCAAGATTTACGCCACCGAGGTCAACGGACACATGCACATCCTCAAGCCTTCTCGTGACGGTTGTGAGTCGTTGAGCAAAGTTAAAATTCGTTCTGCAGACCAATCGCTTGGCGATGACGAGATCTATTCTTCTCCGGCGATTTCAAATGGCCGTGTTTATCTGGTGACTCGTGACCGCACGATTTGCATCCGGGACAAAGCTAAAGAAGTGGCTATCGGAAAGCCAGTCGCACTGCCAGCCGAAGCGGCCAAGGGCACTGAGATCGACATGATCCAGCTTCGTCCCTGTGAGGTCATCCTGGATGCTGGAAAGTCAATGGACTTCGAAGTTCACGCTTTCGATGCCAATGGGCAACTGATCAAAAAGATGCCAGCCTCCGCATTGAAACTCAGCGATTCTCTCAAAGGCGTGACTGCCAGCGGAGCAACGCTTTCCTGTGCTGCTGATCTGACGACGGACCTGGCAGGGACGATCACCACCGAAGTTGACGGAAAGATGGCTTCGGCCCGCGTTCGTGTCTTCAATCCGGCAAAAGTATGGAAGTGGGATTTCGAAGGTTACTCAAAAATCAAAGTACCACCAACATGGTGTCGTGCTCATATCAAGATCAAGCCTTTTGATATGGATGGAAACACGGTCATGAAAGTTACCGGCGGAGCGAAAATCAAAAGTCGTCCCAGCCATCACATTTCGATCGGCCCTCCAAGCATGAAAAATTACACGATCCAGGCGGACGTGCAGATGACCGAACAACGCCGCCAGTTGGCAAGCGTTGGCTTGAGTGCAAATCGCTATGACCTGTACCTCAAGGGAAATGTCGGCAAACTTCAGGTTCGTTCATGGCCGCCGCACCTTCGCATGGCCAAATCGATGAAGTTCCGCAGTGATCCAAAGATCTGGTACACCATGAAAATGAAAGTCGAAACGACTGACAGCGAAGCCAAAATTTTCGGCAAGGTCTGGAAGCGTGACGAGGAAGAGCCTGCCGAGTGGACCATCGAGGCGATCGACCCACACCCGAACCACAACGGATCGCCGGGCTTGATCTACTACGCTCAGGCTGACTGTTTCTTCGACAACGTCATTTTGACGAAGTCCGAATAAGTCGTGGTTGTGGCTTGCCGCCGCAATCGTTTGCACATCCAAAAACAAATCTACGGCTTGACGCCGTCGCAACTTAATACAACGCCAATCAGGATATACATAATGAAAGCCAACGCTTTTCAGCTAACACTCGCAATTGCCTTTACCGCAATGCTCTCTTTGTCCGCGTCAGCCCAGAAAGTTGACTGGCCCATGTGGGGCGGAACGAACGATCGAAACATGGTCTCCGAAATGGAAGGCGGCGTTTCGCTCGATTTCAGCATGGAGAAAGAAAAGAACATTGTCTGGTCACACGGAATCGGCTCCCAGACTTATGGCAACCCGGTCGTTGCCAACGGTAACGTCTACGTCGGCACCAACAACGGTGGCGGTTTCCGTCCCAAGCATCCAAAGGCGGATGACAAAGGAATCCTGCTTTGCTTCGACGAAAAGTCCGGCGAATTCAAATGGCAGCTGACCCGTGAAAAGTTGCCTTCGGGCCGCGTCAACGACTGGCCGCTGCAGGGCATCTGTTCAACGCCAGTCATCGAAGGTGATCGATTGTGGGTTGTTTCAAATCGCTGTGAGCTGATGTGTATCGACACCAATGGTTTCGAAAACGGAAACGAAGGTATTCAGGACGAAGTCGACAACGAAGTCGGTGACGCGGACATCATCTGGAATCTCGACATGATGGGTGACGAGCTTGGCGTCTTTCCTCACAACCTTGCGACCAGCTCACCACTGATTCACGGCGACAATATTTACTTGCTGACTTCAAATGGCGTCGATGAAGCTCACCTTGAAGTTCCTTCTCCGCGTGCTCCGTGTTTTCTCTGCGTCAACAAGAACACCGGCGAAGTCGTTTGGGAAGCTGGACAACCTGGCGACGCGGTACTTCACGGTCAGTGGGGTTCTCCTTCGGTTGGGATCGTCAATGGGAAAGCACAGGTTTACTTTCCTGGTGGCGACGGCTGGCTCTATGCACACGATGCCGAATCGGGCGAAGAGATCTGGAAGTTCGATCTGAATCCCAAAAACACAAAGTGGGAACTTGGAGGCGCCGGCCTTCGTAACTCCGTCATTGCGTCTCCTGTCTTCTACGAGAACAGCGTGATTCTGGCCGTCGGTCAGGACCCTGAGCACGGCGAAGGTGTTGGCCACATGTGGCGCGTTGATGCGACCAAGACAGGCGACATCAGTTCGGAGCTTGGTGAAATCGCCACCGAAGGCAAACCGAATCCGAATTCGGGAGTCATCTGGCACTACGGCGGCACCGACCCCGATCACGACGACGAAGCGGTTTTCCGTCGCACAATGTCAACGGTAGCGATCAAGGATGGCCTGTTGTTCGCCGCTGACCTGAGTGGCTTTGTTCACTGCGTCGATTTCAAAACCGGTAAGCGTCATTGGGTTCACGACCTTCTTTCTGGCGTCTGGGGTTCTCCTGTGATTGTGGACGGAAAAGTCTTTATCGGTAATGAAGATGGAACTTTGACTGTGTTCAAGGAATCCGTGGGCGTCTTGCAGTTGGTGGGAAAAGGCTACGACGGCAAGAAGGGCGTCATTCTTGAACTGGCAAACACGTCGGAGAACAAGGTGAAAGCCAAGGAATTGTTGGCGGCATTGAACAAGGTGCTCAAAGACGAAGGGCGAGAAGTATCGATGAAGGTCAAAGCTGAGGTGCTTGGCGAAGTCAGCACGACGAACTACTCGGCGATCTACAGCACGCCAACGTTCGCCAATGGAAAACTGTTTCTCAGTGATCGTGCTCGCATTTACTGCATCGATGTTCAAGCTGGGAAGTAGTTTTAGATTTCTTTAGCCACGACAGTGGCGATAGGCTGTAGCCACCGGCGTGAGCCGGTGGACAGCAGCAAAACGAACCCCAAGCCACAACGGGGCGACAGGAAACACCGCCATTCCTGTCGTGCCTTCGGCACTAACGTCATCTCTGCATCAACGGAACCATGGACTCACATCCATGGCTACAACATGCCGCCACTATCGTGGCTGAAAACGTCTTCCAGACTACCAGTTACGCCATTGCTCACTTGGATCATCGTCCTGTGAATACTGCCCAGCGTCCAGGCAGTTGCGGATGAAGTTGGAAACGCTGCGAGCTACCGAGCCCGTAATCAGATTCTCGTTGGCATCCTGGTGCGCCTTGTTGAGTGCTTCCACAAAGTTCTTTACTGACTTGAGCAACTCTTCATCGCCCCAGCCCGAGCAAGAGAACATGCACATTTTGAAATACTGAATAGAAGACTCGAGTTTACTCAGCTCCTCTTCAGATAACTTTTCCTGAGCCGCAAAAATCTCTACCAGCAATTCAGCTTGTTCGTCGTAAACCCTCGGCTCTCCACGGGCGATTTCATTTTCCATAATTGACTCCCAGGTGACTTCTACCACTATCGGTGCGGTCACAAATATACGAATTCTTCGATCATCCCGCCATATCGACACCACATTGTCTTCGATAGCAGATCGTCACAAAAAATAAGTCAGGCAGGGCAGCGACGGGGCATTCTTCGCTCCGTGCGAAAGATGACTGAATCGGCTAAACTACTTGTCCACCGAAACGCCACTTTCCACGCGGAGCCAATTTATGAGCGACAATACGACCGGTCAAATCGATAGCGTGATGCAGGAAGACCGATTGTTTCCGCCCAGCAAGGAATTCTCTTCAAAATCCATCATCGGCTCGATGGATGCGTATCAGGAAATTTACGATGCAGCCGCTGCGGATCCGAACGCATTCTGGGACGGCGTCGCCAAAGAAGATTTGCACTGGTTCGAGCCCTACAACACGGTGCTGAAACAGGATGGCCACCATGTCGAATGGTTCGTCGGCGGGAAAACGAACATCTCTTACAACTGCCTGGATGCTCACATTGCTGCCGGCAACGGAGATCGCAAAGCCATCATCTGGGAAGGCGAGCCCGGCGATCAACGAACGCTGACCTATGCCGAACTTCATGCTGAAGTTTGCAAGTTCGCTAACGGCCTGAAGTCGCTTGGCGTAGGGCAGGGCGATGTGGTCTCGATCTACATGCCGATGACTCCCGAGCTCGCCATCGCAATGCTGGCCTGTGTTCGAATCGGAGCGATTCACTCAGTGATTTTTGCAGGCTTTTCAGCCGAAGCAATCGCCGATCGCAACAACGACGCCAGCGCAAAAGTTCAACTCACCAGCGACGGCCTCTATCGGCGCGGCAAAGTGTTGCCCCTGAAAGCCACCGTTGATGAAGCGCTCACAAAATCACCAACCGTCGAGCATGTGATTGTTCTCAAGCGAGCCGAAAACGAAGTCGAATGGACTGAAGGTCGCGACCATTGGTGGCATGAACTCGTCGAAGGTGCCGACGCTGACTGTCCTGCCACGCCGCTCGATAGCGAAACAACTTCCTTCATCCTGTACACCAGTGGCTCGACCGGGAAACCAAAAGGCATTCGCCACACCACTGCGGGCTACAACCTGTGGGCCAAGAAAACGTTTCAGTGGGTTTTTGACTGGCGTGCTGATGACGTTTACTGGTGCACCGCCGACTGCGGCTGGATTACCGGACACAGCTACATCGTCTACGGCCCAATGTCTGCGGGTGCAACCTGTCTGATGTTTGAGGGCGCTCCCAACTACCCTGCCGAAAATCGTTTTTGGGAACTGGTTGAGAAATACAAAGTCACCATCATGTACACGGCGCCGACTGCGATCCGTGCCTTCATCAAATGGGGTGACGAACACGTCGACAAACATGACCTCAGCAGTTTACGGATCCTTGGCACCGTCGGAGAAGGTATCAATCCGGAAGCCTGGATGTGGTATCACGAAAAAATCGGTGCAGGGAAATGTCCGATCGTCGATACGTGGTGGCAGACCGAAACAGGCGGCATCATGATGAGCCCGCTGCCTGGCGCAACGGCAACCAAGCCCGGAAGTTGCACCAAACCGCTGCCTGGAGTGATTCCTTCGATCGTCGATGAAAGCCTGCAGCCCGTTGGCCAAAACCAGGGTGGCATGCTCTGTATCGCCAAGCCCTGGCCGGGGATGCTGCGAGGCATCTGGGGCGACGATGAGCGTTTCTTCGATGTCTACTGGAAAACCGTTCCCGGTTCGTACCTGACCGGCGACAATGCTCGCATCGACAAAGATGGTTACTATTGGATCATGGGCCGCATTGATGACGTGATTAACGTTTCCGGGCATCGGCTGAGCACGATTGAAGTTGAAAGTGCCATGGTTTCGCACGAGGCGGTTGCCGAATGTGCTGCTGTTGGTCGTCCGCATGATCTCAAGGGTCAGGCGATTGCCGTTTTCTGTTCACTTCGCGGCGCTGAACCGACCGAAGAGCTTCGCCAGGAGTTGAAGTTGCATGTACGGAAAGAGATTGGCGCCCTCGCGGTTCCGGACGACATTCGATTCACCGACGCGATTCCAAAAACACGTAGCGGAAAAATCATGAGGCGACTTTTGCGAGATATCGCAGCCGGACGAGCAGCCGTTGGCGATGTGAGTACTTTGGAAGACTACAGTGTGTTGGCCAAACTGGCGGAAAACAATGAAGGCTAAGCCCGTCAAATCAGTCTGTCAGCGACAAGGCGCCCGGCGTCGGTTCGTCGCCACGGAAAAACGCTGGGTCGCGCTTTGCAGTTCACGTCTGCTCTGTCTGTGGTGCTTGCCGCTGGCAATCGCTCTGTTGTTGGGCCCATGGACCAGCCAACCAGCCTACGCTCAATCCGACGCTGTCAAAGCAGTCCTCCCCAAGACCGTCAAGATCGTCGGCAGCGGAGGTTTGAGAGGACTCGAAGCGTACCAGTCCGGCATCGTCATCACCAGCGAAGGCCATATCCTTACAGCCTGGAGTTACGTTCTCGATGGAGAAACTTCAACGGTCACCACCAACGATGGTGAACGGTTTCAATGCAAGTTGTTGGGCTACGATGCCAAGCTCGAAATTGCGATTCTGAAAATTGAAGCAGCAGGTTTACCATTTTTTGATCTCGCCAGTGCGGTCGATGCTCCGGTCGGCACTTCGGTTTTGACTTTCTGTAACTGCTATGGAGTCGCAACTGGCAACGAACCCGTTAGCGTTCAACGAGGCGTCATTTCCGCAAAGATGAAACTTGCTGCACGGCGCGGGTCCTGGCAAACTCCCTACACCGACGATGTTTTTATCCTCGACGCGATCACCAGTAATCCTGGTTCGGCAGGTGGCATCGTCTGCGACACGAAAGGTCGTCCGATTGGCTTGATCGGAAAAGAGTCCCGTGATGCCAGAACCGGGCTATGGCTAAGCTACGCGCTTCCGTTTTCGAAGCTTTCTGATTCGGTCGGCCGAATTCTGGACGGCAAGAACCTGGCGAATCAAAACACGACGTCTCGTCGAACGGCGGAACCACTGGAACCAAAACTACTTGGCTTCTTACTGGTCCCTGAAGTACTCAATCGGACACCGCCCTATATCGAGTCCGTCACGCCAAAATCAGTCGCCTTTGATGCTGGCATTCAACCTGATGACCTGATCATAGAGATCAATGGTTTGCCAACGGCTTCGTGTCGGGACGTTGCCAGGAGGCTTGGCCAGGTCGATCGTGATTCTCCAGTGACGATCACGGTTCAAAGAGGTAGCGAATTCATATCGATGAAGATGTCATTGGTCAAAGGTAACTGATGGTCCAGCTAAAATCGGATACCAAATTCCTGGCTGTGGCGCCTCGCCGCAGTTTAATTCATGCACGATGGTCAGACGCCTCAGCCACGATTGCAATCGCAATTTTCTGCGTTTGCGTTTGTATGCCGTTTGCGAAAGCACGTGCTCAGGATGAAATCGCCAAAGCGACCACTGCGGCCATCGAGTTCGCCTCGAAGTCCGTTGTGCAGATCGACACCATCGGAGGGCTAACGCCGGCAGGTCAGTCACGTTCGACCGCACCTTTTTCTGGCACGATCGTTTCCGCCGATGGATTGATTGTCACAGCCAGCTACAACTTGCTGCATCAACCGGCCAGTGTTTTCGTAAAATTGCCAGGTGAGGACGATGTCGTTCGTGTTGCTGCCAAAGTGGTCTCGACGGACAGCAGTCGCAATTTGACGCTGTTGAAAATCGATCGGAATGAACTGGTTCCAATTCGTTTCGCTGACCCTGTCAAAATTCAAATTGGACAGCGGGCAATCGCTGTCGGAAAAAGCATGTCGATCAGCGACGCGAACGTTTCCTTTGGCATCGTCAGTGCGAAGGGTCGCATTTGGAATCGTGCAACGCAAACAGACGCCAAGATCTCAAGGCAGAATTATGGAGCTCCGTTGGTGACCCTTGCCGGCGAAGCAGTCGGGATCCTTGTGCCGATGTCGCACAGCAGCACGGAAGTCGCCGCTGGCGCCGATTGGTATGACTCGGGAATCGGATTCGCGGCGAATGTTGATCCGAACTCCGAATCGTTTAAACGGTTCCTTGCTGGCGAATCACTCAGAGCGGGCCTGATGGGATTGAAATTTGAAGGCCCGGATGAAAATGCCGATTCCGCTAAAGTTTCGTTCTGTCTTCCGACTTCACCCGCCGGAAAAGCCGGGCTCAAAGTCGGCGACACGATCACCAAAGCCGCCGGGCAGGATGTTGTCCGCCAAGGCCAACTGAAACACATCGTCGGACCACTTTATGAAAACGAGCGACTGGCCGTTGTCGTTGATCGCGATGGCAAGACGCTTGAATTTGAAATTGAACTGGCTGGTGAAATCGATCCCTATGTCGAACCAGAAATCGGAATTTTGCTGGCGCTCACGGGGGAGCTTCCCGTGATCGATGCAATTCTTCCTCAGTCGCCAGCGGCCGATGCTGAACTGGAGCCGGGTGACCAGATCACCAGAGTCAATGATACTTCTGTTGCAAACTCAGACGAGTTACGGAAAGCACTAAGTCAACTGGTCGTCGGCGATTCATGCCGTTTGTTCGTAGAACGGAATGACGAATCTGTCGAAGTAACTTTGAAAACCAGACGACAGCTCGCTAACACGTTCACAAAGACGCCGGGGCGCTCACCTGGACAGCAGCGATCTTTCGAGTCGATCGAGATTGCCGTGGCTGAAGGGTCCAACAAGTGCATTGCTTTCGTGCCCAAGTCAGAGGAAGGCAAGGAAACGGACAGACCCAATCCGGCGGTCCTGGTTTGGGTGCCGGCACCTGGGCCGGTCGATCAGAAAACCGTGTTCAAACGCTTTGAACAATTCTGCACCGGCAGCGACACGATCGTCCTGGTTCCGCAGTCCGTCGATCCGAAGCAGTGGCTTCCTGATGATGCGTCGGTGATCTCGAAAGCGGTTGAGAGGCTTGGTCAGCGAGTCAAAATCGATTCGAATCGTGTTGCCATCGCGGGTAAGGGCTCAGGCGGCCTGATGGCCTTGCGTACAGCGTTTGCACATCGTTCCACATTCCGCGGAGTTGTCACGATTGATTCTGAATTGTCGACCACGTTGCCCAACCTCGAGTCCCAGCCATCTTTGCGAATGCACATGTTGGTTTTGGGTGGAAAAGATGTTGAAGAAAGTATCAATTTCTTTCGCGAGAAGGGGTTCGCCATCTTTAGTGCGAATCAGGGAAGTGGAGCGAGGTTGAAACAGGTTTTTTCATGGCTCTCAGTGCTCGATCGGCTATAGGGTTGGGTCGGTGTAGCCAAAGTTCCCGATAGCCACGAAGTGGC
>CAYUNP010000003.1:4413-23779 GCA_964446085.1 uncultured Pirellulaceae bacterium | reverse complement strand
GTGGCTTCAACGGGCTTCGAGTTCCTGCGGCAGCGATGTCAGCCAATCACGATTCGCTTCGTAACCGAGACTTACCAACTGCTGACCACATATTGAATCGAACAACCTCCCGTCCGCGATTGTGAAATGACTCTTCCAGTCACCCACAACGCCCTTGCGGGCTTTTGCCGTCGGCGCAGAGCCATCACCTTCTTTGCGGCCCGTCATCTGTTGAAACGAAACTTTCTGCGATGCTGCGTCGACTCCGCCGGGATCTGCGCCGATCGTCGTGACAATCTTTCTGATCTCCGACGGAAGATCACTCTTCATCGCCTCGTAGCTAATTTGTGAATCGGCGGCACCATTTTCGAAAGCGTCGATGGTCTCTCGCCAATTGTTGGCCCATTTTTCAATCACGGCATCGTCAAAGAATCGTTTCAGGACGAATCCTTCTTCATGATCAACGTGGTGGCGATAGCGATCCGTTCCGGCAGCGTCCTTTAACAACCAGTCGTAAGTTCCACTGGTCAACACATCACGACCATCACGAACCAGTTGAATGATCTTCGACTGCGGAAACAGTTTGCGAATCTTCTCAACCACCATCGATGCCGTGCCCGGATAGGGCGTAATCTTGTCGATGACATACTTTTTGTCTGTTCGTCGAGTGGCGAATCCAACCAGAAAATTCGCAAAAGACTTTTCAAACGCTTCGAGAAACTCAGCTCGATTCAAATCCATCGCATCAAAAAAATAGTGCACCGAGAACGCTTGTGCGTACTTGTCGAACGTGATCCGTGGCGACGTCGAACCATCGTTGTTTTGCCAGACTTCGCAAAAGTCTCCAAAAAGACGGTGCTCGGTGGCGAATATCTCCGGGTGTTGATTGAGCGCCGTCGTAAGCCAGGTTGAACCACTTCGCGGAGCGCTGACAATAAAGTGCATTTCAGGTTGAGCCATATTTCAAACCTTCAGTCCAGGTTCCACTCGTGATCAACTTTCAGGATGCCATGAATTCCCATTCCGTAAAGGTCGACTGGTGGTCCAGTGATTCTGAAATTCCCGCACCCGCTGCGACGATGGAAAAACTCGATCGTCTCGGGACCGAAAAGGGAAATGTTGAAATGGTAAGCACCCAACAACAGTGGTACGTTGTGAAAACTTACCGTGATCGTCCGGCCATCCGGATGCGCCGCTGGGTCAACATCAAAGCGGACTTCCTGGTAGGTTGTTGAAACCGAAGAAACAACACCGATTGATGGCGAGTTAAGTGCCACAATCACGCGAGCGTTTTCGATTTTCTTTTTTGACTTCAAAAGTATTCTGACTTTCAGCGAATCGCCAGTTTCAAATTCTGTTTGCGGTTTGTCGTCACGATTCAACACCGTGACCTCAGCAATTTCAGCTTCACGAGTCGGGTTTTGCAATCGCTCCGTTCGAGCCTGTTCCGAGGCGCCAAGGATTTCTTCATAAACAGCACAGCCAGCGTCCAGCTCTCCGTCATGGACGATGCGTCCACGGTTGAAGACCACGCTACGTGTGGCAACTCGCTGCAACATTCCGACGGCATGCGTGACCAGAATGATCGAGACGCCGTTGGCGACCAGCGTACGGAGATGTTTGAAGCACTTCATCCGAAAGCCAACGTCACCGACGGCCAGAACTTCATCGATCAGTAACAGTTGCGGACGCAGGTTGGCAGCGACAGAAAACCCAAGTCGAATTCGCATGCCGGAACTGTAAGTCTTTACCGGCGCGTCGATCACCTCATGAAGCTCGGCAAAATCGACAATCTCGTCGAAAACTTCATCCACTTCCTGCTTCGACAAACCCAGGACCGCGGCGTTGATGTAGACGTTTTCCCGGCCCGACAAAATCGGATTGAAGCCAGTACCCAATTCGATCAACGCGCCAATCTTTCCCTTGATTCGAATTTCGCCGCTATCAGGCTTGATCAACCCATTGATCATTTTGAGCATCGTGCTCTTGCCAGCCCCATTGGGTCCGATCAAGGCAACACATTCGCCGGGTTTAATCTGAAAGTTGGCGTTTCGGATCGAGTAAAACTCGCCCTGTCGCAGCTTGCCCTCGGTTCGATCAGATCCGCGGCCAATGATCTCTTTGCCCAGGTCGTACAAGCCATAACGCATCGCTCGTTTGAGGTTGCGGCAGAAGACTTTCGAGACGCCGTTGACGTCGAGAATCAATTCTGAATTGTCAGCAGGATTGCTCATGAGCTAGTACGCATTCATCCGTTCGACGATCACTGGAATTGAAATTCTGAACACGGCCAGGCCAACAAGGAAAATTGGAATGGTCGCTGCGGCCACGATCATACCCGCCATCGCAAAATCGCAGTTCCCAAAGAGCGTTAAATCCCGGGACCAAACCAGTAGCGGCGCTGCCGGGTTGAGCCAGACAAGAAGTTTCGTGTTGGGGTCAGTTTCAAGCATGCCACTGGTGATGACATAAATGATTGGCGTGGTCAGCATCCAAAACGGAATCGCAATGGCAATGAAACGATTCACATCCTGATAGAGCGAACCGATGGGCATGATCAACATCCCAAGTCCGGCTGCAAACAGAATCATCAGCAGCGAGATCGGGATCGCCCAGAAAATTGCGGCGTCGGGCATCACTTCAAACCACCAGAACGCAGGAATCAAAAGCAAGGAGCGAATCACAAAGTCAAACAGGACTTCGCCAAGCCCGACCAGCAAGAGCGACTCACGCGGAAAACGCAGCTTGGCGATCATGCCTCGATTCGAGTTGATCACTTTAAGCGGCATCTGGAACGCTTCGATGAACGTTTGCCACAGGATCATGCCGGTCAGGATGTAGATCAGCATGGGGATTTCGAGATTGCCACCAAGTTTGAAAGCTCCGGTGCGTCTCAGGAAGACCCAAACGGCAGTGTTCGCGATCGGCGGCAGGAAGGCCCAAAACAGCCCCAGAAAGGTTTGACGATAAAGTCCCCGCAGGTTTCGCAAAAACAGTCGCCAACCCAACTCGCTACCCGACCAGAAATCGGAAGCAATGTTCCTGTACATCAGAAGTGGATTACGGATCTCCGATTGGGAGTTGTAAACCGTTAGCTTGTCGCTGGTTTGGATTTCCAGCGTTGGCAGCACTTCGTTTTCGAGCGCGGAGGATGTTTCTGAAGTCGATTCAGTCACGTTGGAAAACTGATGCGGGTTGAGGATTCGTGATGCGGTATTCTAGCTTATTGGAGCACCTTTCCCCATGCGGGTTTGAATTGTAGCTTGGGCTGACCCGGACCGGGAACCGCAAACTGCGAGTCCGGGACAGCCTCGCCTACAGAGATCGTCCGGCTTATCCAAGCGCTTTCGATTCGGAGAATCGAGCGACAATGTCGCTCAGCTCTCCGAGCTGTTAGCGGAACGACGTTTCAGAATGCAAGCTCTCAACGAAATCGCCAAGAACGAAAACTACAGGTTTTTAAGCCGGACGATCCCTACAGTTAGTTCTCTAAGCCAAACCGCTGCGGATCAGATCATGCATGTGAATGATGCCCACGATCTTCTGGTCGGCGTCGAGTACGGGCAGCACTGTAATCTGCCGTTGCTCCATTTCATTCAAGGCAACTGCTGCCAGAGCCTCCACTGAGATCGAGGCTGGTTTCTGGATCATAAAAGAATCGACCGGCTCTCCAAGAGGATTTGTCTGTTGATCTGCGGTTGATTCGAAAACCCGGCGTACATCGCCATCGGTGAGAATTCCCTTTAAGAATCCATCGTCACTTTGAATCAACACTGTGCCCATCTTCCTGGCACTGATCATACGGATCGCTTCTCCGAGCGTGCAATCGGCGTCCACGACAGGAACTTTCTCGCCTTGATGCATCAAGTCACTCACCTGGAACAGTAGTTTCTTTCCAAGATGCCCGCCCGGATGAAAAATCGCGAACTGTTCTTTCGTGAATCCTCTCAACCGCATCAACGTAACGGCCAAGCCATCACAGCACGCTAGAGCGACGGTGGAGCTATTCGTTGGAGCCAGCGAATCGGGATCGGCTTCCGCTTCAACGCTCGCATCGATCACCACCGATGCCTGCCGCGCCAAAGACGAACCGGGACAGCCAGTGATCGCAATCAATGGCAACTTCTTTCGTAGCAAGAACGGAAGCAACTGTAGCAACTCGGATGTTTCTCCACTGTTGGAAATCGCCAACACCACATCGTCCTGACCAACGATTCCCAAGCCGCCGTGCAGTGCATCTGCCGGATCGAGAAATATCGCTGGCGTGCCAGTGCTCGAAAAAGTACCAGCTGCTTTGCGAGCAATACATCCCATCTTGCCCATTCCGGTCACAATCAATCGACCGTCGCTGTTGGCAATCGCTTCAACGGCTTCGGCAATCTCTTGACCGACTCGATTCGCAGCAGCAGCGATAGCCAAAGACTCGCTTTTGAGAACATCGGTAAACCACGAATTAATCGTGCTATCAGATTCTTTGGCGGAAGGATTCAAAGGATTGTAGAGACATGGACTGCGATTAGGACACGGGTTTACATCCTAACTCGAAGCATCCGTAAAGTGCGATATCGCTTTGGCCAAAAGATAACAATGTGCTTTGTCGTGGAGCTGGGCTTTCCACGCAGTCTGGGTAGCTACCGTAGTCCAATCGGAGCTCGACTGTCCCTTGCCGGGGCATGCAGTGCTGAATCTGGAGTCGCTGCTGCGCCTGCAGTTCTTTAGGCCGATCTTTGAATCGGAAATGATCTTGCTCAAAAAGTCGATTTTATGGTATCGAACTCACTAATGATGGCGCGATTCTCAACACATTGAGCAATCGGCCACCCCAAAACAAGATGGCATGGACGCCATTAGCGATCTTCCAGCGAGAATTCGTTGCGGCGTCCATCCGTTGAATCCAATCAACCGGATGACACGATGACTGAAAACGAAACCACCGATCAGAACCAACGCCAAGTCTCCATTCCCCGCGGCAGTGGCGCACTGATCGGCCGATTTCTGGCTGTTGGTCTGTTCGTAGCACTTGGCACATTTGCTGTAATTCAGTCTTTGTCAGCCAGCAAGGAACCTCAAGCCAAACTTGACGAATTCGATAACGACGCATCGCTTGCTGCCAAATTGGACGAAGAAGACGATCAGTTGGAAAAGGAAAAAATCGTCAAAAGTACGACGTCATTCGGTGGACCAGTTGCCAACACAACACCATCGATGGACAAGTCACCCATTGTCAACAAGTTGCCTCCGGTCAAGAAAACGGGTGCCAAATTTCAATCACTAAAACCAGCCACTGCTGCCGCACCCCGGCAAACAACAGGTACCTTCGGCAAGCCAGGAGTTGGTGTGCCACCTGCATCAAAGACACCGCCACCACCTCGATTTGCTCAGCTGCCTACGGGTTCAGCAAGATCAAGTTATGGAATCGGCGGGGCAACGCCTGCAAAAACGTCCCCCCAGGTTCTCGGCAATGCTGTTGGCAATACTGTTGGAGAATTGAAGGGAAAAGTCGATAGCGCAGCGACCGGAGCGGTAAATCGATTCAAATCGTTCGGCAGTGGAATCCAGAACAAAGCAACTGACGTAACGAGTCGCGCCAAATCAGCGTTTGGTGCGGGACTTCCTCGCGACAATTCGACTGCTGGTTCAGCGACCAAGCCTGACAATGTTCCGATCACTTCCGGATCACCGTTTGGACAAAGGCCGAACCCGATCAAGCCAATCGAAGCCAAATCTTCTATCGATTCGATCAATAAAAGACCATTCGAAACAACGAACCAACCGAAACCGGGTGGATTCCAAAGCCGCCCACTGAATCCGATCGCCAACACCGCGACACAACAGCCTCGCACGCCGGCCAATACCGCGACAACTCGACCACGCCCCACGTTTCCAGCCAAGTCCGGAACACCAGCACCGCTGCCGCGCGATCCATTCACCTCACGGGCCAAAGCAACGTCGGTAAGCACAGCTGCAACGCCGCCGCCAGCACGCCGGGCCACACCGACTGTCCGCGCCACACAAGCCTCAGTCGCACGTGGACCAGCGATGCAAGCCAACCGGGTCAGTCCCAAGCCTGGCGATCGCCAGTACGAAGGCGTGCAGGCACCTTCGATGATTATTCAGAAATCAAGTCCTCGTGAAATCCAGGTCAACCAAACTGCAGACTTCGAAGTCAAAATCCGTAACGTCGGACGTGTCTCTGTTGATGACGTTCTGGTCGTGGATCAGATTCCTACGGGAGCCGAGTTTGTCGATGCGAATCCAAAACCAACTTCGCAGTCTCGCATTGGAGAACTCCAGTGGCAGCTGGGAACAATGAAGCCCGGTGAAGAACGAACGATCCTGTTACAGGTTAAACCAACCGAACCCGGTGAAATTGGTAGCGTGGCTCAGTTCTTCTTCGGCGGTCGTGCAACCAATCGAACCAAGGTAACCCAACCGAAGTTGAAAATCAGTCACACAGCGGATCCAAAAATTCTTGTTGGTGACAATGTGGTCTTTGATGTGATTGTGGAAAACACAGGCAACGGTCCTGCGAAAGACGTCATCATTCAGGAAGAAGTTCCCGAACTGCTGGAATACCAGGATGGCTCACGGGAGCTTGAATACGAAGTCGGCACACTGTTGCCTGGCCAGTCGCGCCGCGTACAACTGGGATTGAAAGCGGCTCGTGTTGGTCGAATGCGAAACGTCATGTTCGCTTCAGCCAAAGGCGGGCTGCAGGCCAAGCACGAAACTGACATCGAGATCATTGCACCAAAACTGGAGACTTCCTCTGACGGCGCAACAACACGATACATTGAACGGGACGTATCGCATACGTTTTCGGTTCTCAACAAAGGTACCGCAGCGGCGAAAAACCTGAGAATGATTGCTCGCCTGCCAAGTGGACTGCGCTATGTGAGTTCAAACAATCGTGGACGCTATGATCGCAGTTCACATTCTGTCATTTGGCAAATGCGAGACCTGGCGGCCGGCGGTTCGGGCAACGTTGAAATCAAGACGACTCCGATCGAAGTCGGTGACCAAAACATCAAATTTGAAGCTGTCGCAGATTTGAATCAACGATCAGAGACCGTTCAGAATCTGAAGGTAAAAGTCCTGATCGACATATTCTTTGACATTGACGATGTTATCGATCCAATTGAAATCGGCAACGATACGCGATACCGGATCCGGATGGTTAATCAGGGATCTCAGGATGCTTCCAACGTTCAGCTCCAGGTCGACTTTCCACCTGGTCTTGAGCCAACGGCGGTTGATGGCGACCTGCGAAATCAAATTCGCGGTCAGCAAATTCTCTTTGAGCCAATCACGAATCTGCGAGCTGGAGAAGAACTCAGAATCACCGTCCAGGCCAAAGGCCGCTCGGCCGGAGATCACCGCATCGTCGTCAACATGAAGGCTGACGGAAGAGACACGCCAGTCAGCAAAGAGGAAACGACTCGCGTCTATTCGGATCGCTAGTCATCAAGCGACGCTCCATTGCTGTCTGCCTGGTTAATCTGAGCCTCACCCGATGGTTTGATTTACGCCTATAATCATGGCGTGAATTCAACTGTCGAGTTTTAACTTCGAGCGCTCAATGTATAAAACGTTTTTGGCGATTGCCGCCATCTGCTGTGTCGGTTTGATCAGCTTTACGAATGCGAATGCTCAGCAGTCGACTAACGATTCGAAGCCGGGCATCGTGCGTGTATTCGTTCTTGCCGGCCAGTCAAACATGGTGGGCCACGGTGTTGTCGATCTCGATGACCCCAAAGATTACAACGGCGGCAAAGGAACATTGGAGCAAGTGATGAACTTGCCCGAAAACGTCGAAGGAATGAAACATCTTAAGGCCAGTGATGGCTCCTGGGCGGTTCGGGACGATGTATTTGTCTACTATCAGGTCGGCGAGAGAGTCAAGTTTTCCGGCCTGTCGATTGGCTTTACCCGTCGCCAGGGCGAACCGCATCACTTTGGTCCCGAACTTCAGCTGGGGCATATTCTTGGTGACGCGTTTGAGGAGCCAGTTCTGTTGATCAAAACGGCATGGGGTGGCAAGAGTTTGCAAAAAGATTTCCGCCCACCGAGTTCTGCGACCGATGGCGAAAAGGCGGGTGACTTCTACACCAAAATGTGTGCTGAGATTGATTCCGCGTTAAAGAAAGCTGCCTCGCTGCCAGAATTTGCGAACAGGAAACTGGAAGTGTCCGGCTTTGTTTGGCAGCAGGGGTGGAACGACATGGTCAACGTCGAAGCGACGACAGAGTATGCGACAAATTTGAAAAACCTGATCAGCGATGTGCGGCTGCACTTTGGAATTGACGACCTGCCGTTTGTTTACGGCGAGTTGGGCAATGGAGGTGAGCCACGAAATGAAAAGATGACCCGTTTTCGCGAAGCCCAGGCTTCGGTCGGCAAGATGGAACTTCCGAATGTCAGCTATGTTCCAACCGCTTCGTTCGCCCGGGATGCAAAAGATTCTCCCAATGTGACGCACCTGCATCACTGGTTCGGCAACGCGGAAAGCTATTTTCTCGTTGGCGATGCGTTGGGCAGGGCAATGGTCGATTTGATCGAGCCTCCCAAACCACGGGTCCTGATTTTGGGAGATTCCATTTCGATTGGGTACACCTCATTTGTACGTCAAATGCTAAAGGACGAAGCAGTTGTCTTTCGGCCGATGAAAAAACAGAAGCCAGAAAACTGTTGCGGAACGGATTACGGAATCAAGCAGGTCGATCGGTGGCTGGAAATCGATGGTGGCAACTGGGATGTGATTCACGTGAATTTTGGCTTGCATGATCTGAAACACGTCGATGCGAAAACAGGCAGGAATTCCAACAAGGCGGAGGATCCTTTACAGTCGGATCCGGAACAGTACGAAAGTCAATTGCGTGAAATCGTTGGCAAGATCAAGGCGACCGGAGCAACGGTTATTGTCTGTACGACGACTCCAGTGCCATCCGGTTGCAAGCCGCTACGCGAAACCGACGCGCCGGAAATTTACAATCGGATCGCCAGAAAGATTGCTGCCGAGAACGGTTTTGCGGTGAATGATCTGTTTGAGTTTGCAAACGGGAAACTTGATGAGATTCAGCTTCCTGCGAACGTGCACTTTTCCAGAAAAGGATCGAAGGTTCTTGCAGGCGAAGTCGTGAAAGTGATTCGCAGCTGCCTGGCCAAAAGTAAAGTACAAACACGAAGCGCCAGCGAGTGAGTGCTGGCTTCAACATGAGTGCCCGCCGCTCATGTGAATCGGCCATTACCTTTTCAGGCAAACTTCTGAAACAGATCCATCTCGTGTTGGCTGCCGACAACCAGTGGCGTGCGTTGATGCACTTCCTGCGGATCGATGTCGAGAATTCGTGCCTCGCCATCAGTCGCGAAACCACCCGCCTGTTCTGCAATCATGGCGATAGGGTTGGCTTCATAGAGAAGTCGAAGCTTCCCTTTGGAATAACTTTCTGTCGGCGGATAGAGAAAAATGCCGCCGCGTAAAAGCGTGCGATGAAAGTCAGCTACCATTGATCCAATATATCGAGATCGATAGTTTCCTGATTCGCCAGTTCGTAGATGATTGACGTAGTCCTGATACTTCTGTGGGAAACTGTCGAAGTAGGCTTCATTGATGGAGTAACTTTTTCCCTGCTTTGGCATGCGAATATTCTCGTGGCTCAAAACAAATGCGCCAATGCCAGGATCGAGTGTGAACCCATGGACGCCGTTGCCGACGGTGTAGACCATCACTGTGGAAGATCCATAGACGACGTAGCCCGCGCCGATCTGTTCGGATCCTTTCTGCAACACCCATTGATTTGGGTTGTCGCCTGTTGCACCATCAGGCCGACGAAAAATCGAAAACGTCGTCCCCACGCTGACGTTGACATCGATATTGGAAGAACCATCGAGAGGGTCAAAGATCACCGCATACTTGGCCGCTGGAGAATCGTTGAGCATGCGAGCCTCGTCTTCTTCTTCAGAAGCGATGACTCCAACGCTTTTGCGGCTTGAGAGACTTTGAATCATGACGCGATTCGAATACACATCCAGAATCTGCTGCGATTCTCCCTGAATATTGACTTCGCCGAATTCGCCAAGGATGTCGTTGATGCCAGCACGTCGAACTTGCGCCTGGATTTTTTTCGTGGCCAAGGTCAGGCCAGAAAGCAGGAATGAAAACTCTCCTGTCGCGCCAGGGAAACGCTGCTGCTCAACAACGATGTGTTGCTGAATGGTGAGTGCGGGTGCCTCAAGAATTTTCGCGATGTGTGGTGTCATTGACCGTCCTTTGGATTTCTAATGCCCGTTAGCATGTCGTAGTGTTACCTTTGACGCTGTTAAGTCCAATAGAAGCGGAAAAATCAATGCAGAATTCCGGTATTGATGCGGAAAAAGTAACTTAAATGCGGGATGATGGCTTTGGGCAACAGTTCGAAGACACCACATCAGCTTCCAACAGTGGTTAATCGGCTTCTTCAACTGCCGTGAACACTTCGCCACGCCCACCAGCCAACGAATCGCCATGCCAGGTTTGAAACAAGGGTCCTACAGGAAGAGGTAAAGGCAACGCATGCCTCGTGGCAAGTTTACCAAGCCACTGCGACAAGTTGCCAATCACCCAGGAATTCGCCACCAGGCCACGTGAAAAGGTTGGCGATTGGAAGTCACAACCGCGAGCCATCACGATCATGCCGCGTTTCATGTCGATCCCCACCGAGCCGCTACAGCTTCCGCAAATGAAAATAGTCCCAGCTCTCATTTGCCATCCGGCATGGTCTCCCACGTCTCCGCCAACGACGATTGTGCCACGTCGCATCCGATGCCCAAGCCCCTGGCCGGCTGATCCGGCGATCAGAATCGAGCCGCGATTCATGCCAAATCTGGCTCCAGGATAGCAGCCCCCAACATGGTCGCCGGCGCTGCCGTGAACAACAATCGTGCCGCCCTGCATTTCGTATCCGAGGTAGTCTCCCACGTCTCCGTGAACGACAATTTCGCCTGCTGACATGGAGGCTCCAACGTGGCGTCCCGCGGTGCCATCGATCGTGATCCTTCCCCCGTTGAGCGAATGGCCGATTGAAAGCACATTTTCCAGCGTGCCTTTGAAGATGACTTCTCTGTCATCCGACATTCCAACGACATCGAACCATTGCGCGACCGTTGACTTTCTGTTGCCCAGTCCAATCTCAATACGGCCAATCTCCTGCACTGAAAGTCCAGCAACTGAATCAGGATTCAAATTGCGAACATCCAGCAGCAAATTTGACTGGGACTTGAGTTCGAACGTTACGGGCATAGGATGGTGGCCTGGAATCTGTCGGGCATTTTGAAATCATAACTCAGGTGAAATCGATCGTCACCAGCGTGTCTGATGTTATGATTCTTTTCCCAATACAACCTATTGTTTCCCAACCCAGTCCTGCCGTGCCCGAATCTGCCAACTCAACACAACTTGCCGCGATTATCCTGTGCGGTGGACATAGCAGTCGCATGGGATTCGACAAGTTTCGCTTGCCACTCAAAGGCCGCACGTTTCTTGAGTGTGTGGTCGACAAACTGGCGACAGTGGTCGATGGCCCCATCATCGCAGCAGCCAGCGAACGGACGGCGCCGGAAGTTATCAAGATCGGTAAATCGATTGACCTTGATCGATTCGGGATTGTCGTTGATCAACGGGATGACTCTGGGCCGATGGAAGGTATCCGTGTCGGACTGGAGAAAGCCGGCGAGTCTTCCAGGTGGGCTTTCGTGACCAGTTGCGACGTGCCGTTGATCTGTCCTGAGGTGCTCAGGGTTTTGCAGCGATCACTTGAAGAAATCGATTCGCCGGATGTTGAAGCTGCAATGCCAACTTCCGAATCGAGGATTTATGGCATGACGGCAATTTACCGCTGCACCGTTGCGCCGAAAGTTGCTGCGATGGTTGAACGTCGACAGTTGCGTGTGTCTGATTTGGCGACTGAGCTCAACACAAGGCGCATTGGTTTAGAGGAAATTCGCAAGGCAGATCCTGAGCTGGATTCGATGAAGAACCTGAATTCGCCAAGCCAGTATCTGGAATTTCTTCGCCGACGAGGGTTCGACTGCCCACCAGAAATCGAAGAACAGTTACACTAGAGGCCTTTTATTGGTGTGGCTGCGGCGTCGGGCCACAGCGCATTACTTCAAGTTACTGGGGCGAGCCCCCGGCCACATCCGCAGCCGAAAGCATGCGGATACAGTTACAAAGAAAATTGAGATACATGTCCGAAGAAAAAACACTTGTCACGTGGCACGATCAATCTGTTGAACGAGCCCGCGGTTGCGTGGTCTGGTTTACCGGGCTCAGTGGAAGCGGAAAAAGTACGGTGGCTAATTGTGTCGATGCAAAGCTTCATGAAATTGGTGCCCGCAGTTATGTACTTGATGGTGACAACATTCGTCATGGACTCAACGCCAGCCCGGAAATTCTTGCTCCCAAACATGGAGACGATTTTGCGAAACGGTTTGGCTTGAGCTTTGGGCCACAGGATCGCGAAGAGAATATTCGCCGCATCGGCTGTGTCGCTGAAATTTTTTGTAGCTCGGGCATGATCGCATTGACAGCCTTTGTCAGTCCCTATCGTGCGGATCGCGATCGCGTGCGGGATTTGGTGACGCGTGGTCAAGCCGATGGGTCGCAACACGAGTTTGTGGAAGTTTTCGTTGATACGCCTCTGGAGATTTGCGAACAGCGTGACCCGAAAGGACTCTACAAAAAAGCGCGTGCTGGTGAGATCAAGGGCTTTACAGGAATTGATGCTCCCTACGAAGCACCAGAAAAACCGGAGATTCATCTTCAGGGCGATTTACCAGTCGAAACATTGGCCGATCAGGTGATTGCCTGGCTAAAAGACAAAGGAAAGTTGTCGCTTTCCTGATATCGTCGGGCCTTACTCGTCCGCTTCATTGGCAAACTCCGCTTTTACGCGTTGAATTCCGCGCTCGAGTCGTTTGCGATGGCTGTCTGGACTCCCACCAATCTTCTGGGCAATTTCATCCCACGAATGTCCTTCACCTCTGAGATCGGCAACGGCCAACTCTTCTGCGGAGAGTCTTGAGCGTACCTTTGCTAACATATCCTTCATCTCGGTCGCAGTCTTTGGGCCGGGATTGTCTGAAACGAGGATGTTCGGTATCGCCTCCACGCCCCCTTCTCCCGCATTTCGCTTTTGAGCGGTTTGACGACGGTGTTCGTCAACAACACGATTTCGTGTCATCGTCACCAGCAAAGCCATCAGTTGATCGGGGTTTTGCAGGTCAATGCCCTTGGACGACTGAGCCGTCTCGAAGAACTTTCCGAAAACGGATTGGCAAATATCGATGGAATCCACGATTCGCCGGAGTTTTGAGTCCGTCAGACGCATTCGTGCGGCCCGCCGAATTTCTGGTTCATAAAGCTCCACCAGTTGCTGGGCAGCTGCGGAGTCACCGCTACGGGCGTTTTCCATTAGTGAAGTGAATTGTTCGTCAGTCAGCATCGAAGCGGTCCTGAGAGGTAGAACGATACATGCATCATAGCCTTCGGCAACAGATACCACAAAAAAAATGGGTTGAGTGTCCAACTAATGACAGTAGTTCCGTCTTGATTATACGACCGGTAGTCATTTTACCGGCAATTACCGGGACATTGAGCAGAGGTGTCGCGGGCTAGATCATCCTCTGCATTGATGGGATTTTGTGATGAAATTAAACAACTGGTTCCTTTCGAAAGGAATTCGAATGGCGGTATCGACCGGTATCGCAGCAATTGTATTTTCGGTTTTCGGTGCATCCGCTTCGGCCCAGGTCTGGAACAACACAACCGGCGACGGCAATTGGCTAAACGGAGACAATTGGGTTGGCGGCGTGGCTCCGACTGGCATTGCCGACGACGCCACCGTTGGAGCGCCTTCGCCTGCGACGCTCAATGGCAGCGTTAACTTAAACTCACTTACGGTGACTGCAGACGGAATCGTCAACGTCAACGGCGGATTGAATCTGGATTTTGGGGGAACCGCCACCACAACGCTCAACAACGCTGGGACGATCAATACAGGCAATAACTCTGATTTTCAATTCCAGAACTCTGTCTTCAACAGCGGCAATATCAACATCAATGCCGGGGCAAACAGCACAGATATCGAAATCGATTCTGTAGGAGCGACGCTCGATGGCGGTGGAACGATTACACTCAGCGGAGGCTTGGCTGGCATCAATGGAGTTGGCGGATCGACTCTAACCATTGTTGATCAGACGATTCAGGGACAGGGCAGTATTGGCGAGAACGCGATAGGAATTGTGAACCAGGCTGGCGGCTTGATCAATGCAAATGTCGATGGTGAAATTCTGACGATCGACGTCACCGCTGCCGCAGGAGCCGTCAACGCCGGAACCTTGCAAGCAAGCGACTCCGGGGTTCTGAGAGTGCTGGGATCAGTGGTTGATAACTCGGGCGGTTTGATCGAAGCCGGCGCGGACTCAACCGTTTCTTTCAACAATTCCACAATTACCGGCGGAACGCTGAACTCTGTTGGTACTGGTGAACTCGTTGTTGAATGCGGTACAAATGCTGGTTTTGTGGACGTTACCAACAACGGCAGTATCGTCTCCCTGAACAATTCGGACACCGAAGTCTCTGGAACGATCACCAATACTGGCACGATCGAACTTCAGGCAGGCGCCAACAGCACCGATCTCGAAGTTCAATCTGCAGCCACGTTGACTGGCGGCGGTACGGTTCGCTTGAGCGGAGGCAACGCTGGCATCAATGGAACTACCGGATCGACTCTAACAATTGGCGACCAGACGATTGAAGGCCAGGGCAACATTGGTGAGAACGCGATTGGAATTGTGAACCAGGCTGACGGCTTGATTGATGCCAATGTCGGTGGCGAAACCTTGACGATCGATGCAAATGCCACAGGAGCCGTCAACGCCGGAACCTTGCAAGCAAGTGATTCTGGCGTTCTGAGAGTGCTGGGCTCCGCTGTTGATAACACGGGTGGTCAGATCATCGCTCAAGACGCATCCGAAGTTAGTTTCAACAATTCCACAATTACCGGCGGAACGCTGAACTCTGTTGGTACTGGTGAACTCGTTGTTGAATGCGGTACAAATGCTGGTTTTGTGGACGTTACCAACAACGGCAGTATCGTCTCCCTGAACAATTCGGACACCGAAGTCTCTGGAACGATCACCAATACTGGCACGATCGAACTTCAGGCAGGCGCCAACAGCACCGATCTCGAAGTTCAATCTGCAGCCACGTTGACTGGCGGCGGTACGGTTCGCTTGAGCGGAGGCAACGCTGGCATCAATGGAACTACCGGATCGACTCTAACAATTGGCGACCAGACGATTGAAGGCCAGGGCAACATTGGTGAGAACGCGATTGGAATCGTGAACTCATCTACAGGGCTTATCGATGCCAATGTCGATGGTGGAACCTTGACGATCGATGCAAATGCCGCCGGTGGCGTTGTCAACGAGGGAACGCTGCAGGCTTCTGGATCCGGGAACCTTCAAGTGCTGGGATCAGTGGTTGATAACTCGGGCGGTTTGATCGAAGCCGGCGCGGACTCAACCGTTTCTTTCAACAATTCCACAATTACCGGCGGAACGCTGAACTCTGTTGGTACTGGTGAACTCGTTGTTGAATGCGGTACAAATGCTGGTTTTGTGGACGTTACCAACAACGGCAGTATCGTCTCCCTGAACAATTCGGACACCGAAGTCTCTGGAACGATCACCAATACTGGCACGATCGAACTTCAGGCAGGCGCCAACAGCACCGATCTCGAAGTTCAATCTGTCGGTGCCACGCTGACTGGTGGCGGTACGGTTCGCTTGAGCGGAGGCCTCGCTGGCATCAATGGAGTTAGCGGTGGAGTATTGGATATCCAGAGTCAAATCGTGATCGGCGAGGGGAACCTTGGTGAAAACGCGATTGATATCATCAACGGTGTTGGCGGCACGATTGAAGCCGATGTCGATGGAGCTTCGTTAACCATCAACACTTCCTCAAGTCTCTTTAGCAATGCTGGAACATTGCGAGCCAGCAATGGAGCAACGCTAAACGTACTCGAGGACGTTTTCAACAGTGGGATCATTGAAACCGCAGTTGACAGTACTTTCGAGGCACTATCCCTGGAAAACGGAGTCGACAGTCTGGTTACTGGAAATGGAATTATCGATGTTGGGTCGGGACCGATCGACATCGCAGGCGTCCTGGCGCCAGGCGGTACTGTTGGGACTTTGACAGCTTTGGATGACGTTGTGTTGGCATCAACCGCAGAATTTCAAACAGAACTTCTGAGTGACTCTTTGTTTGATGTTTTTTCAGTCGAGGGAGATCTTGAACTGGGTGGAATCCTCTCGGTTGAATTGATTTCCGACTTTGATCCACTTAGTACCGATAGTTTCCTGATCGCGTCGACAACGGGTGACGTCACTGGCGCATTTTCGAATGTCGCCAATGGTGGGTTGTTGTTGACCGAAGGTGGCGAGGGAACGTTTACAGTCAACTTCGGTGGAAGCTCGGTCATTCTTTCCAACTTCACCCTTGCAGCAGTTCCAGAGCCGAGTGCAGCACTGTGTCTTGTTGGACTGGGATTCGGTTTACTGGCTCGACGTCGACGCCAGGTGTGATATTTGACATTTGAGAAAAGTGTCGGATGGGTGAGACGGTCAGTAATTGCTGGCCGTCTTTTTTCGTGCCTCAATGCGGCCAGGCCGGTTTTGTTTCATGACTGAGCTTTGCAATTCGTATCATGCCCGGGTTATGATTCGCGACTCATTGATCAAACGAGACAACTGATGAATCCGCTTGAAACTCCTGACGCTGCCGACCACGCACTACTTTCTGAATTTCGTGAGTTGTGGGACGAAGTTGAAGCTCGCCGCGCTGCGAATCGCAAAACGCCTGGCTTTTCCAATTTCGTCAGCGCTGACTACGAGCAAGTTTTCCACGCCCTGTTGGAACACCGCGGAAAGCGACATCGTCTGCTCGAATGGGGATCGGGACTGGGAGTGGTTACGATCATGGCCGATCGATTGGGCTTCGAAGCTTACGGCATCGAGATCGAACCGATGTTGGTTGACTACGCGTGTGAATTGGCCGAATCGTGGGGCTCTGATGCTGAATTCTTCGTCGGCAGTTTCATTCCTGAAGGTTTCGAACTGGACATCGAAGAGGGCGACGAAGTTTTTCGCACGGTCGAATACACCGAACCGGCCTACGATGAAATGGACATGGAACTTCGCGACTTCGATCTGGTCTACGCTTACCCCTGGCCGGACGAACACAGTTTTCATCTGAGTATCATGCGGCAGTTCGGCAACCCGGACGCCATCCTGATGACCTACGATGGTCGTGAAGGCGTCGAGTCTCATCTGGTCTGATTCAGTTAAAACTCATCCAGCAAGTCCTTTATCGCGCTCACTTCGCTTCTGCGATCGAACGTCGTTGCGACCGCGCTCTTCCAGTCCAGGCCAATGAAGTCAGCCAACTTGTGCGCGAGTGCCAGATCCGAGACGCCGCGGTACTGGTTCGTCAATTTTCCGTCTTCTCCATAGATGGTGTTGCTGTCTGAATCGAACCCTGATTCATGGTTTTCGCAGAGCTCTTCGATCCACCGTTGCGGCACGCCCGACTGGCGGCACGTTTCTTCTGACCAGATTTCGTCTCCGGTGCATTTGAGCAACAACATTTGTGCGGCGACTGAGTCAAACATGGATTTGTGCGATAGAGGAATGGGCCTGAGTTCGATGAGTCATCATAAGTGTCGCATTGGTCGAACTCGTGAAAAGCCCGCTGTTGCCGAAGCGCGGCTGTCTTCTGTTGCCAGAAAGCCGGATTTCGTTGACACTATGGTTTTACAGACTCACCTCCCATTGGCGTACCCCGCATGAACATTCGCGCGAAAGAGCGAAAGCCCAACTACCGGCAGATCATTGTTATTGGCCTGGTTGTCCTGGCTGGGATTTATCACTTCAGCCGCCCAACTCTGGAAAAATGGTTCAATACTTCGTTACCATCGATTACCCAGGATGATGATCGCCGTGCGAGCAATGATGGCGATTCGGACTACAACTACGATGCGGCGCTCCCGGATTCGGAGTCGAAGTCGAAAGATGGCGGCGGTTCGAGTGGCAATTCCAATCCGGGCAAAGCGGCTCGCGACTGGTTGCAGGACATTGGTGGCAACAAGTTCAAGTCACCTGCTGGTCTGATTTACACTGGCGGTCGTGAACACCGGGTCGACCACGTGTTGTTGCATTGTAAGGACGATCCATCAAAGCCGACTCATGGAATCTTTGTCGGTGATGCGGTAACGGTTATGAAGCTGGTCGACGAAGCCTATGAGCTGGCGAAGTCTGGCTCCAACAAGTCTGATTCAAAACGCTCTGGCGACAAGATGACTCATACTGTTTCGATGGGGCGTGTCGTTGGTCACACCGGTGGCAAGAAGGCAAAACGGAAGGGGCGAAAAGAGCTGCGCCGCGTCAAGCTTGTGCTGGCGGACAATCGGGTCATCACGGCGTTTCCGACACACTAACAGAAGTTCGCATTCATAACCCGACGCGTAAACGAGCGATCGATCTCCCGCTTACGCGTCGGGTTATGATTTTTTATCTCCGCTTACACGTAGGACAGACGATCTGACCAGTAGACAGGTTCAGAGCGCCGATGCGAAAACGGCAATAGCATCACTCCCACAAAGCGTCGCGCCTTGGCACTCACAACAAGGGGAAATTCCAATCTCAAAAACCGGTTGGGAGAGCCGGTTCTACTGTGGCGAGACGCCCCCAGCCACGCCACGCAATGCAATGGATCAACCGGGAAAGACAACGCCTCCATCGATCACCAACGATTGGCCGGTCATCATGCGGCTGGTGTTTGAGGCAAGAAAGAGCACGCTGTCGACGATGTCCTTTTCGTGCAAATGTTCCGGAATGCATTGTCGAGCAAGAAAATCCTTGAGCCCTTCTTCCGTTGCCCAAAGATCCATTTGCCGCTGGGTCAACACCCAACCTGGCAAAACGGAATTGACGCGGATACGATCGCCTCCCAACTCTCTCGCAAGGCAACTGGTCAACCCAACGATCGCGGCTTTGGCTGTCGCATAGCAAGGATAACCTTCGCCTGCAATTCGAAATGCGATGGAAGAAAAGTTGATAATCGATCCGCCGCCAGCTTCTTTCATCCCAGCTGCAATCGCCTGAGCCGTAAAGAAATGTGGACGCAAGTTGACGTTCATCATGCCGTCCCATTCGTCAGGCGTGAACCCTTCGATCGCGTGGCGATTATCCCACGCGGCATTGTTGACCAGCGTTGTGATCGGTCCGTGCGCATCGGCTGCACTTTTAATCGCAGCTTGCAAAGCAGTCACATCAGTAACGTCAC
>CAYUNP010000003.1:0-4313 GCA_964446085.1 uncultured Pirellulaceae bacterium | reverse complement strand
ACGAACCCGGATGCATCTGAACGCTGGACAAACGCAACTCTGGCTCCCTGAGCAAGGAATCCTTCGGTGAGCGCGGCTCCAATTCCTGAACCGCCGCCGGTGATAAAAACAGAAGTGTCTTCGAGGTCATGAAAAGTGGCGTGCATGGTGACTCTTTTCCAATCGAACTTTAACTGAATTTGCCCGGACAGATCCTGTTGACCGACTTCCATGGATCGCCGGAGTTTCGTACGACACCAAACGTAAACGGCATCAACAACTCAGTTGCGAACTCAACCGGATTTTCGTCAACAACCAACTGGCGAAGCAACTTTGCCGCGATGGGATACCATTTCGCTGCTTCACCTTCCCAGCGAACCTGGGGCCGTTTGGTTTCCGTTTGCTGGTTGCGTTTCAAAAACTGAATTTCCTCATCGAGGATGGCGTCAAATTGCTGGACTGAAACACGTCCATGAAAAACTTCTGCCCACAGCTCCCAGCGCGATCGTTCTGTCGTCGCCAGGTCGTCCATAATGCGAACAAAAACCTGCTCACCTTTTGCGTTGGTCATGGTGGCCGGAAGAGCAACGCAACCGTTGCCGCAAAGCCAGTCCGTCAAATACTGCAGCGCCTGAAACACGTTGTAACGAACCTCTTCGGGATCATCGTTGGCGATCACGTCAGATGTCGCAATGCTCGCCGCAAGCACGCCACGCTCGTAAAGCGGATCGTCCTTGGCCAACCCAGGGACATCTTCGGCATCAATGAACTGCATTAGCGATTCCAGTTCGACGTCTTCAGGAACCAGCGTCCTGACGAGATCCTTGAAGATGGTGCTTTCGGAATCGTTTTGATTCGCTTTCCAGGCTTCGACCAATGCGATCCCGGGTCGAACGAATGCCGGATGAGCAACCCAAAAGCCGTTTAGCTTTCGCTTCAGCTGTGTCACCACATCCTTGATGTATCCCACCGTTGAAACCTGGTACGACGCGTCATTTCCATCTTCAAAAAGCACTCCATACATGCCGCCAATTCGAATCGCCCCCAACGGGCTCAGCGCATCCACCAGCAGATGATGCGATTCCCGAATATGGTTGATCACAATGTTTGGATCAGCCTTTACCGGAATTCGATATTTCGGATCGTTCCTGAACAGCCTGGCAGTCGAACCCAGAAAGTCATGCCAGCCAAGGCTGCCGCCAATAAACCAGGGTGACAACACGGCCGCAATTTCGCGAATCCGAAAAATGGCTCGGGGATTCTCAAACACAATCAACAGACGCACCGTGCCTGGCTCGTATTCCGGATGAGCTGCTTTAATTTTCTTTTCCGCTACCTCGATCAACGCTTTCAAATAGGCAGCTTCTGATTCGTTTTCCAGTTTCGGGACGTAGAACACCAAAGCTTCGGCGCGCTGCCAGTTGTGAAACAGATGCATTGCAAAGTCAAACAGGTGCAGCGGCAAAGGATTTCCATCGAGCAGATGGTTTCCATCAGGAAGCGCCAACCCCGGGATTCGTTTTATCGGAACCGAGCGATTGGTTTCGTCCAGCCGATAGCTTTTGCCGTTGTTTGGATCATCGAACGACAGCGAACCATCAAAGCAACCGATCAGATTTTCACAAGCCGAAAGAAAGTTCTCCATGATCGGCGTCTTTGAGTCTTCGTTGTCAGCGCCCCATCGCGGAACCAAACCGGAAGACTCGACAAGCTGTGTCACAATCGGTGGCTCGTCAGGCGGCCGTCGATTGACCGCGTTCATCGCATTGATTGCCATCCTGGCCGTATCTGGTGGACCAAAGAGCGTAACGTGAAAGCCACGTTGCGAATCAGGCACATCGATTGGCGGAACGTTAACTTCGGTATCGAGCGGTCCGACAACGACTCTTCCATCGTCATCGCAATCACCGATTACAGTTTTGTAATCCGGTGCCAGATAGTCCTTGTCACGGTTGTCAATCGAATAGCCTGCGGTACGTTGGTCGATGAACTCACGATCGATGCCGCGCTGAACAAGCACCTCGTTGAGATGCTCTCTTACGGATGAGTAAATTTCGCAAACGAATAACAACGATTCGTCTGTTTCGATGGCAGGAAACTGCTCCCGTAAACCAGAGGCGACTCGCAAACCTGCGACACTGGCAACCGGTTCGCTATGCTCAACCAGACATTCCAACATCGATTTCGGAATGTAGTCGTGATAGTACGGAATCTCGAAAGTCATCAACTACCTCGATAGGTCGAATATCCGAAAGGACTTAGCAGTAATGGGACGTGATAGTGTTCCATTGGATCGTCGACCAGAAATTCAATTCGAACGACCGGGAAGAAAGAAGGTCTCTTTTTCGCCGCGAAGTAGTCCGCGACGTGAAAGATGATTCGATAGTGGCCAGCGGCAACGAGATCCGTTGCCAGTGGTTCGGGAACGCGGCCGTCTTTATTGGTCGTGCCGCCGCCGATGGATTGCCATTGACTGTCCTTTTTGAGTTGCAACTCGACGACAATATTGGCACCGGGAACACCGCATGAAGTATCGAGGACGTGAGATGTGATTCCGCTCATAAGATCAGTTTCCTCAGTCGAATTTTGGTGATTTTAACCTGCTCGTTCGCCGCATTGGCCAGCTCAACGTCCCGATCGTTTGGCAAACGTGCCTCAAGGATTTCGAGCATCTCTTTGGCCGATTTTCCAGTCGCACATACGATAAAGATAAATCCAAACTTGTCAAAATATTCGTCGTTTGCATTGGCAAGTCGCTGCAAAACTTCTTCCGTTGCCGAATCGACTCCCGATTGTTCACCGCTGGCAATCGTTTTCGTATTGGCGTACTTTTTTCGCAAGCTATCCACGTCGCCGATTCGAGGATGAGCCGAAAAAGCTTCCAGCAGATCCGTTTCGCCAAGGTTGGTGAACGAATCTTCAGCCTGCCGAAGCACTTCAACATCGTAACGGAAATCGCCCGACGACATCATCCGCTGGATCCACGTTGGCGATGCACAACAGGATTCAAACGCTTGTTGACGTTGATCCGTTGGTAGCTGGCCAAGAAAGTTGGCGATTGAATCGGAGTGCGTGCGTCGCAAAAGTTTGCCGCCGGGCTCGCCGATCAATTCTCCATCGCGACAGACCATTCGGCCAAGCACAAACGTGGCTTTAACAACGCCGAAGAGTTCGGAATCTTCGTAAGGTGTAACTTTGTGGCGATGAGCCAATGTTTCTCCATCGCAAATAAAGCTCTCTCGCGGATCCCAAACAACAAGATCCGCATCGTAGCCTGCCTTGATTTGCCCTTTCGTTTCACCAAGGCCGAGGATCTCAGCGGGACGTTTGGATAGCCGTTGGGCAAGTAATTCGGGTGACCAGCGAAAGAACCTGGCGACGGAATTGCTGGCGCTCAAAAGTAACTGAAGACTGGCAATACCTCCCCAGGCTTTTTCAAAATCGCCATCGTCCAGATGTTTTAACCCGGGTGGGCATGGCGAATGATCGGAGCCAATCGTTTCGATCAGTCCGCTTTGCACCGCCATGCAGAGTTCTTTGCGATTGTTGGCATCACGAATCGGCGGCGCACATTTGAACTGGGTTTGGCCGTTGGCGATCTGATGGTCGACAAAAAACAGATAGTGCGGACAAGTCTCCACCGTTAGCGGAAGTCCTTCCAGCTTCGCATTCTGAATTGACTCAATCGCTGAAGCTGCCGCAAGATGCACGATCTGCACCGGAGACTGAAACTCCCGACACAAGTCGATCAACAGGTCAATCGCCTGCGTCTCGAAGCTCTCTGGTCGCGACGCTGCGTATTGCGAGTACGATTCTGGATCGCTCATCGGTGCGACATCGCCAACGATTTCGGCATGAGCCAGCAGCGGCAATCGGGATCGCTTGAGCGTCTGCAGAGCAAGTCGCAATTCTTCTGCACCCACACCGGGAAACTCATCCAAACCTGAATGACACATGAACGCTTTGATTCCAAAGACGCCTTCTTCGATCAGTGGCTCCAGTTCGGTTTCGTTTCCCGGCACCAAGCCTCCGTAAAATCCAACGTTGACTCGACATTTCCCTTCCGCAGCGGTTCGCTTGGCATTCAAAGCCGCCACATCAGTCGTGACAGGGCTGCTGTTGAGCGGCATGTCGATGATCGTCGTCACTCCGCCAAGAGCCGCCGCAGTCGTCGCGGTCTCGAACCCTTCCCAATCCGTTCGCCCCGGTTCGTTGACGTGGACATGCGCGTCGATGACTCCTGGAGAAATCACCAGGCCACCGAAATCGGTCAGCGGAATATCGGCTGGAACGGATTCGCGATCAATCACTTCGACGATCTTGCCGTCTTCGAT
>CAYUNP010000002.1:68986-93151 GCA_964446085.1 uncultured Pirellulaceae bacterium | reverse complement strand
GCACGATTCAAATCGAACATCGCTTCTTCGACTTTGCCAAGTTTGTACAGAACCCAGCCGCGATGGTTCAGAGAAACGGCGTTCTTGGGCTGAATGTCGACGGCCTTCTCGGCATTTTCCAATGCCTTCTCAAGGTCATTTTCCGACAGGAAGATATTACTCATGCCGATGTAACTGTCGGAAACTCGCTTGTTGATCTCGATCGACTTTTCATAGTCGACTTTTGCTTCCTCGATGTAACCGGCATCATGCTTGGCGCTGGCGCGGTTGATGAAGAACCAGACCTCTTCAGGACGCAACTTGATTGCCTTGTCGAAACTCTTGATGGCTTCGTCGTGTGCACCTGCCGCGTAGAGAACATTTCCAAGATTGAAGAACGCTCGGGCATAATTCTTGTTCAGCTTGATCGCGTAGGAGATGTCGTTGACCGCCTTTTGAGGTTCTCCCATCTCGTGGTAAACCACGCCACGATTGGACCACGTTGCGGCATTCTCTTTGTTGATGCGAAGCGAGTTGTTTAGGTCGCGAAATGCTTTCTGCAGTTCTTCGTTTTCGCGGTGGATCATTCCCCGGTGTGCGTAGGCTATGAAATCTTTTTCGTTTCCTTTGATGCGATCCGAGTACAACTTTTCGGCATCGCCAAGATTCATCACGTATTCGAGCGGCAGCCAACCATTGGTTCCTTCAAGGGCACACCACTTCTTGCCACTTTTGGCGATGATTGTGTGAATACTGCCTTCGAAGACCTTTCCAACTTTCTTTTCCTTGATTTTCGTCGGATAGTCCGCGGTCACGCAAACGCGGTCACCGATGTCCTGTGAGAATGAAAAGTCAGCTGAATAGGAAATGCAAATCGCAACTGCGATCAACAGGCTGGTTTTTTTGATTTGATCAGAAAACATTTGTTTGTATGCCAAGCAATAATTGGCAAAAATGGTGGGAGAATGTGCCAGCTCTGTGAGCCGCTAAACGACTCTATAAGTTATTTGATTGGCGATTTTTTTTCAAACGGAATAGCCCGAAAGGTGGTGGATGGCGCAGAAAGTCAATTTATAGGGGTTCCACAGTTTAAGCTGTGAATTCGGCAGCTTCTCCGACATCAGAACGGTTGTTGCGTTTCCACTCGTTTCTCCAATTATTTGATTACTATATGGGTAGCAACTTTACGCAGGGAACACCTATTCATCATGAGCCAAATACTGCAGAACCTGAGCCGTCTGGCTGACGAAGTCGTTCGATTGGCGCCCATGGGTGTGATCGTTTTTGACGAGCTTCAAGTTGTCCGTGTGGCAAACATCAAAGCTGCTGAATTGCTTTGTGGGGACATTTCCTGCGGCGGGAAATCGTTCGTTGGACAACCGTTGTCCGATATTCTGCCGGGTTTCGATCCTGAGACCGTCGATGAATCATCGAGCCGGAAAAAGCTGCTGATTGATGATTGTCATCGATTCCTTGATTTTAAAATTGTTGAACTGGAACTTGATGGTGGCAAATGGACGGCTGCTTACTTTGAGGAAGCCGACCAGCGTCATCGTCGCGAGCTGTTGCTTGAGAAGGAAGCCAGCACTGATGAGCTAAGCGGACTGGCAAATCGAAGAGCATTTCAACGAACAATGGAGAGCAATCAACATCGTCCGCTGTCGCTGGCGATCGTGGATGTCGACTATTTCAAGAATGTGAACGATACGCACGGACATCTCGTTGGTGACGATGTGGTACGACACATGGGGCGCATTTTGAGCACCTCTTTTTCAACGAATTCCATTCTTGTTTCACGAATGGGCGGGGATGAGTTTAGTGTCCTCTTTGAAACGTCAGATGATGACTCAATCGTTCAGTCCCTGGAGAACTTTCGTGTGTTGGTCGCTGATGAAGTACTTCCCGGGCACGATATTCAATTGAGTGTTTCCATTGGAGCGGCGATTTCCAAAGTCACCGGTGTGGGGTCGAGAACTCTTTTGACCCACGCGGACCGACAGCTCTATCTGGCCAAGGAGTCTGGCCGAAACCGGTTGTCTCAAGTTTCTATCTGTGAATCTGTCGGCGACGA
Organism: uncultured Pirellulaceae bacterium; assembly: GCA_964446085.1. Taxonomy (GTDB): domain Bacteria; phylum Planctomycetota; class Planctomycetia; order Pirellulales; family Pirellulaceae; genus Mariniblastus. The sequence goes on along the minus strand of CAYUNP010000002.1, from coordinate 91,101 downwards.
GTGATTTCAGTTTCGAATCCGCTATAATGTTGGCTTCGCTTCTGAAAAACGAATTCCACTTTCGCAATTCCGGATACACATGACAGCCATCGAACTAAAGAGCAGTATTAAACTTGGCGTCGTTCCTACCCATATTCAGTTCGTCGATGGACTGGTTCCTGATGAAGATGGCAACATGCCGCGCAACGATGCCGGCGTGATCAAAGTCGTCGATCGAATGAAGTTGCTCAACGGGATTTCGAGAGTCAAACTTGACTGTGTGCAGATTTCGCTTTTCCCTGGCGTCAATGACAATGACTTTGACGAAATGGTCTCTGGACTGCGAGATCTGGGAATGGAAGTTCACTTCATTCTGATGGTGGGCGGTGCTGGCGACCCGATGAATCCGGACGACGAATCGGCCGTGGTTGACTGTCTTGTGCCCTGTTTGCAGGCTGCTGACCGGTTCGGCATCAAAACAGTTAGCTCGACCTCAATCGAGCAGTGGATGGCGCCGGGAGCCAAACGGAAAGAAGGTGCCGAATTCGAGGCGGCCATTGAGCAAAACATCAAGATGCACATGAAGGCGTGCGAGCAGGCCAGGATCTCGGAGATGTCGATTGAGTCCTGGCATATCGAGTTTCTGCGTGATGTCGAGTTTCAGACGTTCACCGATCTGGGACGAGCGTGGCAGTTTGTGAAACGGGCAAACTCTGCCATTGGTAAGCCCTTCTTCAAGGTTCTCGTTGATGCGGCTCATTGTGGCGATTCTCAACTTTCGCTGGACCAGAACATCGCACTGATCGAGGAAATCGGAGCCAATGACGGGCTGAGTATTTTTCATGCGTCAGCGAAAACGACACGTGGATGCGCTTCGACTGACGATGGCTGGATTGGGGCCTTGTTGGCCGCATGTGCCAAAACGGGAAAGCTTGAATATGTCTTTGGCGAGATGTTTCATCACGATGATATCGCTCTGGAGCCGCTACGTGCAGCGGTCGCCGGGCATGGAGTGGATACCACTGACGGGCGTGGATATGACGAGATGCTGGCCGAGGCGGTCAACGATTTGGGACGTCGCCTGAATAGCTTTGCTGTACGCGGCATCGGTGGAACGAGATCGTGAATCAAAGAATCGAAAGTCAAACTGGCTCGATGTGAAGCAGGAAATTTCACGGAGCGGCCGACGTACGTCGCTGCTTCTGAGTGAGTTGCGACAAATACAAGCGCGAAGGGCATCTGAATCGACTGAGCCATGAGTTTTGTGGAAATGGCTGACGTGTTTGGTGTTTGCATCGCCATTGCTCTAAAAATCACAGCCTCAGCGAGCTAGTCGTTTTTCGGTCGTCCTGCAAGCTATTTTCTGGTTGCAACGGTCAAATGCTCAAATTTTGTGGATTACGTGCACATCCTTGCAATTCAATGTGCAATTTCATCCAATCCAACAATAATAACGGTGACCCCGCATACACCGATTGCTTGCCGCATTTTCTGATTTATGAACTCGACCACCAATACTCTGCACCCTGTCTCCCCGAACGCAATTACGTCTTCGCAGCATGCCAGTCGCACCGCGACACTGAACATTCAGGTTGTTTCAGCCGAGTCGCTCAGTGGCCCAATGTTGGAGAGATGGAACAACATTCGCGGTTCCAGTCCTGCCTTTGTTAGCCCCTATTTCGATGCCGAGTTCACCAAGGCGGTTGCGCGTGTTCGCGACGACGTAAAAATCGTGATCGCATCCGAAGACGAAAAGATCGTGAGCTTTCTTCCGTTTCAGGAAAATCGACTGGGGCATGCCGTCCCTGCTGGCGGATTGCTAAACGACTGGCATGGCATTCTGGGAAAAAAGTCTCCCGCCATTATCGAGCAAATGTTGCGGGTCGCGGGATTGAATTCGTTCAAGTTTCACGCATGTGACAACTCGGACAACTCGCTGCAACAGTACTATTTTCGGGAATTCAATTCGCACTATCTTGATCTTTCTGATGGTTGGGATGCCTATCAAAAATGGGTTTTCAAAAACAGTAGTACGGTTAAACGCCAGGGACAGAAAACGCGGGGCCTGGCACGTGACGTTGGTGAGATCCGTTTTGAATTTGATTGTCAGGATCCAGTTATTTTGGAACGGTTGATTGAACTCAAGCGATCACGTTATCAACGGGCCAATACGTTCGATATTCTTGGAGTGCAATGGGCTTCAGATTTGCTGCGTGAAATTCACAAAATCCGAAACCCGAACTTTCGCGGATTGCTGTCAGCTTATTGGGCTGGCGATCATCTGGTCGGAGTTCATTTTGGAATGCTGACTAACGACGTCCTGCACTACTGGTTTCCCGTTTACGCTCCCCAGTATCACAAGTATTCCCCTGGTACTGAATTGTTGATGCAATCAGCTGAACATGCCTGCGCGTTGGGGATTCCGAAACTGGATTTGGGCTACGGAGACGATGCCTACAAATTCAAGTTTTGCAATGGGCATGAGCCCGTCGCCTTTGGGCTGGTGAATTTCAATCAGGTGTCACGCGCGATCGCCAAACAGCGCTATTTGCTACGCAATCGGCTCAAACAGATTCCGTTAAAACCTCTGGTTAAGAAGGCCTTGCGGAACGTCTTTCCAGGGTTTGGCGGCTGGAATTTCCGCTAGCTTATGACAGAGTGTCCATGAACTGCCGGGATTGAGGGTGACCATTTCAGCCTAAAGCCGCTGCGGGATGATAAGGCACAATCATTCCCAATATTTCGGTAGATTTTCCAGCCGAAAAAAGCTTGGCAAATATTCGTCGATATGGCTTTGGTGCGGTAAATGCCGGGTTTTTCTGTGCGTTGACCCGTTTTCGCCAGTTGCTATTCTGATGCGGTGGATATCAGATCCATTTTCTCTCGGAGAGAGGTGGATCGAACTAGAACGTCCTCCGACGTTTGCCCGGACGGCGGGCGAGTGTCATATCTGGTCACAGGATGACATCTGTCCGCTAATGCGGTCTTGATCGCAATTGGCAAACAACTTGAGCAGGTTCGACAACATCCTGCGCGAGAATACATCCGGCTCGGTGCTTTTTTAAGTGCCGGGCCGTTTGTTTTGCGCTATCGGTTCTGAGAACTTAATCGTTACAGATTGCGTCAAAGTAGTTGGTTCACATTTTGAGGCCGATCCTGCAAAGAATACCTGATTCCCTGAATATCAGGCCTCATTTTCTTTGGACTGTTTCCGATATTCGTAAACAAGGTGAAGTTTGGAATCATCCTCAAACTCTCACATTCTTGTAGTCCTAACCAACTCTGGCGGTTCTTTGCATTGAACCGCAGACGGAACTGATGGAGCTGTTGAAGATGTCAAAGCAAAAATATTTAGTTGTCGCTGCGATTGCAGTATTCGGTTTGTTCCTTTCCGCAACAAGCTCTCAGGCACAAACACAGGTTTTCGGCTACCCCGCTGGTGGATCAGCATGTGCCGGTGGTGGTTGTGGCGGCGGTCTGTCGCATGGAGCGCAGCAGCGTGCATTTGGCTACGGGCAAATTTCTGATCGCTTCGAAGTGACTCAGGAGCAAAACTCAAAAATCTATGCTCGCAATGAAGCATGGCCAAAACCGTTCGCCTGTGCCAGTCGCCAGCACTACCACAATTTGTTTAACCCAATGTATGACGCAGGTTGGGAAGATCAAAACATGCTGACTTCGGTTCACTTCGACAGAGATGGCGAGTTGACTCGATACGGTAGACAGCAGATTAGCGGAATGATGTTGAACATGCCCAGAGCTCGCCGTGTCATCTTCATCCAGGAAACATCTAATGTGGGCGAGACGCAAGCACGAGCTGCCAAAGTTCGCAACGTGATCAACACCTGGTACTCACAACGTGGTGGAATGGTTCAGGTTTCGAACCGAACTCCGGCTACCATGAATGGTACGACAGCTGTTAACATTACTGAGCAAGCTCAGAGTTCTGCTCCTGCTCCAGTTATTCCGATTGCCAACTCGGGCGGTACGGTAGCATCTTCGATTGGGAACTAGTCCAACCAGTCGAACAGCTGACAGCGAAACAAAATGCAGCCGGGAATTTTCTCGGCTGTTTTTTTTGCGCCCTGGATGCAAATGGAGTTGGTTACGGAGTTTGGCTGCAGTGCGCGACCAAATCAACGAAAGGACCAGACGTCAATTTGGAACAGCACGCTTCCCGGCGGTCTTGATCAGCATGGGCGCGCCGAACGCGAAGGCGAGAATTGTGGTAAGACGCGAGAGACTCTTCAGCCACGATATCGACTGAATCCAGGCAAGAACTGCACACACCCTTTCCCTTACTCTCAACCCAGTTGTGTCGTTGGGCGAGAGGGGAACTGACTGCGCATGAAAAAAGCGTGCGATGTCGATGCACCGCACGCTTTTATGATTCGTTCGCCTGTGGGGCTTACTTGTCTTCTTCAACCGTTGGAACGACCCAAACTTTGAGTTCGGCTTCGATTTCCTGATGGAGGTGAACTTTGACGGTGTACAAACCAAGCTCTTTCAGCACGCCTTCGAGACGAATCTGATCGGCAGAGAGCACAATGTCGTTTTGCTTGAGCGAATCGACGATCTCCGGAGCACCAACACTTCCGTAAAGATGTCCTTCTTCGTTGGCGTTGGCTTCGATTGTAACGCTCTGTTTGGCGACCAGCTTCGCAAGGTCCCGAAGGTCCTTCAGGCGAGCTTGTTCGATCTCCTGAAGCTTCGCACGGTGCTTGTCTACCATGCGCTTGTGGTGATCGCTGGCAACAGTCGCCAAACCCTGAGGCAGAAGGTAGTTGTTTGCATAGCCACGCTTAACCGACACGACATCGCCCTGCTTGCCAAGGTTATCGATTGACTGGATTAGCAAAAGCTCAACACCCGTCGTGCTGGACTTTTGGACTCGCGGAGCGCTTGAAGGGCGATTCCGCTTCTGCTTTTTCATTTTCGTGCTAGGCATGGAACTGACTTCTTAAAGATGAAAGTTAAATGTTTGGTTGATGTAAATTTGATTCTTAAAACGGCACGTCATCCGCTGGTGGCGGAGTACTGGCTGCCTGCTGGTAGGAGGGTTGCGATGGCTCCGACACCGAGCTGTTTCCCTGTTTGGGAGCACTCGGTCCGCCGCTTCCACCTCCGCTTTTACCGCCGAGCATCTGCATTTTCTCGCCGATAACTTTTACTTTTGATCGCTTGGCGCCATCATCCTGTGTCCAGGTTTCGTATCTGAGTCGACCTTCGATCAGGACTGAAGAACCCTTCACAAGGTATTCACCAGCGATCTCGGCAGTTCGCCCCCAGAGCGTGATGTCGAAGAAGTTAACTTCGTCGACCCACTCATCGTTTCGTTTGACACGCTCATTGACAGCCAAGCCAAGGTCGGTGACCGAAGTTCCCTGATTGGTGCGACGCACATCCACGTCACGAGTCAGGTTACCAACTAAAACAACACGATTGAAACTGGCCATGATTTCTCCGGGGTTAGGTTTGCGGACTCATTCCGCAGCTTGTACATCCTGAGTTCATCATCGACGCACCACGCGACACGTCTGGTCACACAAATCCTATTCGGTGGCAGCAGCGGCTTCCGGTTTTGCTTCTGCAGCTGGTGCGGCTTCGGCTGGCGCCTCTTCTTCGACCACGGGCACTTCACCCTTGGCGACGGCAACCATTGGAGCAACCAGTCTCGGCTCAAGTTTGACAAACAGGTGACGAAGAATCGAATCGTTCAACTGGGTCGAACGGTTCAGCTTCGCCAAACGTGTGCTCTCGATTCGAGCGTAAGTCAACCAGTAGGCACCTTTGCGGTGGCCTTTGATTGGAAATGCGAGCTTTTGCTCATTCCACAATCGGCTGGCAAGAATTTCGCCGTCCACTGACTCGATCAATTCCTCGACAGCCTTTTGAGCAGCTGCAGGATTGCGCGCGTAAGCGTTAGCGTTAAAGATGAACATGCATTCGTAGACGTTTTCGGCCACGGTTAACCTCTGGTCCTATAAGTCAATCAGATGATTTGTTTTGAGTCTCGTCTGGTTTTTCAACCGGCTTCTGTTTCTTCTTCTTTGGTTTGGCGGACGGATCAGCGTTAAACCGGTTCATGGTGGTTTGCACATCGTTTTCGATCCAGCATTCAACCGCTTTCACGGCGTGTTTTACTGAGTCATTTACGAGTGCCTGATCATGTTCGTCAAACTTTCCAAGCACATAATCGGCCGTATCCCAGTTGGCAGGCGGTCTCCCGATGCCTAACCGCAGTCGAGGAAACTCCTGACTGCCAACACGATTAATAATGTCCTTGATTCCGTTTTGACCTCCAGCGGAGCCCTTCGCACGAATGCGAATGCGGCCAACGTCCAGATTCAGGTCATCACAGATCACCATCAAGTCTTCCAATTCAAGTTTGAAAAAATCGATGGCTGCCCGAACGGACTGGCCGCTCAGGTTCATGTAAGTCAGTGGTGACAGCAGAACAACTTTCGTCGTACCCATCATCACTTCGTTTATGTTCGCGTTAAATTTCGATTTTGCACGTTCACCGAAAGCATGTCTTTCGACCAAAGCATCGATCACGTCGAAACCAACGTTGTGCCGGGTCCCTTTGTATTTGGAACCCGGATTTCCCAGCCCAACGACTATCTTCATGGATTCAAATTCAGTCGTCGAAACGGAGGAATTGCGAAACCAGTTGAGCAACATTCTGAAAGGCACTCAACGGCTCCACGAAACTGTTTCTAAATTACTCGGCAGCTGGTTCTTCACCTTCTTCGCTCTTGCCAATAACTTCTGGCTCAGCCGGAGCATCCTCGTCAGCCGTTGCGGCCTCTGCGCCTTTAGGTGTTGTGCATGTGATCAGTGTTTCAGCAGGATCGCCGACCAGGCTGGCACCTTCGGGCAATTCGACTTCACTCGCGGTGACACTTCCTTCGAGCTGCAAATTGTCGATGCTGATGTCGAGGGAGTCAGGCAGCTTGTTGGCTGGGCAAGCAATCTTCAATTCGTGAGACAGCTGATTCACCATTCCACCAAGTCCCGCACCTGGGGCTTCGCCTTTGATGACCAGTGGCAGCGAAACCTCAATAGATTCCGAAGCATCAACACGTGCCAAATCAATGTGGAGAATTCGCGAACCAAAGGCGTCCCACTGGACTTCCTTGATCATTGCGGTCTCTGATACGGCTCCGCTGAGAGAAACAATATAGTGGCCATGGTCAACCATTTTGGATACCGCGCGGCTATCAATCGCGAGATTGACGCTCTCTTCGCCGTGTCCATAAAGAACCGCAGGAATCTTGCCTTCGTTTCGCATACGGCGAATTCGCAACGTCCCTGTCGTTTCACGTTTTTCAACTACCAGTGCTTCTGCTGACACGTTTAAACCTGTAAGTAACAATCGATGTTTGTTGGGTATCCCAGCGGATCACGGCGCATTGACGCCGATTTGGTCTGGCACACGCTACAGCGTACCAGTCCCCAGCGAGGCACCAATGCCCCGCGATTTGATCGGTAATCGGGAGATTTTTACAGAAACAAGAGAGTTTTCAACCCCAAACCTGCGAGGTTTCCTAATCTGGTCGATTGAGGGCGATGTGGACATAGTGGTTCTTTCGCAGAACGATCAAATTGTTAACATGTGCGGGTCGTGACCCGGGATTGAGAAGGAACCAATGGCAAAAGCGCGAAAGCCCTCCAAGCGAAAGAAATTTGAATATGTAGAGCCCATTGGGCTGCGCGTTTTGGTGCGTAAAGACGAACCCAAAAAGGAAACCAAAGGCGGGATCGCTCTCCCGGATTCAGCGGAAATTCCCACCATAACGGGGCGAATCGTGACCATCTCGGCGGCGATTGAGCACGACGAAGATCTGCCGCTACGACAGTACGACAAAGTTCTGTTTCATCCAGCGAATGCGATTCCGGTCGATTTTGAGTCGGATAACCACCTGTTTGTGGTACCAGCCGAGGATGTCGTGGCTGTTTTTCGCCAGGAGCCGAAGGAGTAAACAGTCGATTCAGATTGAACTGGGATCGAATATTCAGATTGAACTGGGATCGAATACGAACCTGTAAAACACGAACGAGAGGATCGGGACAAACAAGTTGTTGATCATTAGCAGCAATACCCCGATCCAATGCCACAATTCTCGAGTTCTGCCAGTCCGAAGGTCAGTCGTAACAGCGACTGCCGCCGTAATCGCTACCGCAGAAAACGTCGCGGTCTGCGCCAGTCCACACACATTGAGCCAGGAACTGCCTATAAACATGGCGTTTGAGGAAGTAAGGAAGCAATAGATCGCAATCGAAAACGCAAGAGATGCCAATGCGGAAAGGGCAAGCGAGACCATGCACGCTTTCCACCAACCGTTCGTATTCCTTGCCGCGACACTATAAATTGCGATTGCGACAACGCTGGCAATTGCAGATCCGAACTGTATTAGATGCATGTTGTCGAAACCGAATACGTTTGCCGCTTTCCATCGGAAAACGAAAAACCAGCCCAACATTAGCGGCAGAAAAAATCCCAGGTTGAGCACCAGGGAGCCAGAAAACACCCAATGTCCTGGGTGCAGAAAAAACTTGTCAAAGTGACGTTTCTGTAAGAAGAGTCGAAAAATCGAGGCAAATGGAATTCCGAAGCTCAGAGCGAATAAGGACCGTTGGATCGTCTTAAACAAAAAGTTGTCCGTGGGATAACTGATCCCATCCTTTGCGAGTTGGTCTTGAAAAGCGAAGACGCAAGCCATTACTGCGGTTGCAATCATCAACTCAATCAAGCTTAGTGGCGGAAGCCGCTTGTCGTCTTTTGGTTTGGGCTCTCCGATTGGAATCGATGCGTCATCTTCCATTGGCATTCATGAAATTGTCTATGCAATTTCGTGCCCTTCAATCTCGAGCAGTTCACGCTTGGTTCCCACACCACGCGGTGAGGAAAAGCCACCGATCCCGTTGCTGCTGAGTACACGATGACACGGAATGATGACTGGAAATCGATTTTTGCTCATCACCGTTCCGACCGCGCGGGCTGCTCCCGGATGTCCGACTCGTTTGGCCACCTCGCCATAGGACGCTGTCTCGCCGAAGCCCAGTTCGCGAACTGCGTTGACGACCTTGCGCTGAAAATCAGTCAGCCCTTCATCATCAATTAGAACGTCGTCGTAGCAGAACGAACTTTTCGCCTTCGATGAAGCGCCATGTGAAAGACTTTTTTTGAAACGTCCAATCAGTTTCTTTTCCCAGGTGTTGGGGTCGTCCGGCCCAACGCAATGCTCTTTGAATGCAAGTGCCGCATCGAGCATCGTGTTGAAGCCAAGTCGCACGCGCTGCAGGACCTTGTTCTGATGCATCAAGCCAACCCAGCCGATGTCTGTTTCAAAAACAACCAGTCGCAATTCTTCGTCGCTCATGAATTTCTCTGGAGAGGAGGATAATAAAAGCAGAGGATTATTTTGCCTTGGCAGTTTTCAGTTTGAATTCGTTCTTCGATGGCGCCTTGTCCGTTGGGAAGTTTTCTGGCACCTCGGTCAACGTGACTTTACCCGTCGCCGCCCACTCGGTGCCTCTGAGCAAAACTGTCTGATAGCCAACGCACGCCATCGAGTAATCAGCGTGTCCCATCGGCGTATGGAAAACGCGTCCTTCTTTGTAGTCCAACACCATGATCATGGGTTCGTGCCGTCCTGTGCCCTTTTTGTATTTCTTGTCCGAGTATGCGGTCGCGAGGATCGTCATGTTCTCTGCCGGACCACGAAGCTTTTGGTAGAGTTCGTCTTTCGAGTGTAGCCACGCCTTTGGCAAGCCTGCCATGATGGGATGCTCGGTGTTGCGAGCAATCACCTGGAATTCGTGCTGCGGCCCGTGATCGCCTCCATTGCCTTTTTGGTTGTCGCGAATTTCTTTGCCTTCGTCGTTGAGATAAACATATGGGCCATTGGCTTCGGTGCGTCCGCCCCAGCCACCGAGCCCAATCATCTGATTGAATTCTTTCCAGTCAGCCCATGAATTGTCTGCTGCGTGAACAACGACCAGGCCACCACCTTCGGCCATGTACTTTTCGAAATTGGCTTTCGTTTCATCGGGCCACGGGGCCGCACCAGAGCCAAAGTTGGACAGTACAACGTGGTAGGCTGAGAAGTCAGGATTGAATTTTGGATCGGTTTCGGCCTTCTTCAGGTTCTTGTACTCTTTGCCATCATCAAGTGGGAATTCACTGGCGAGTTCGCCTCTCCAGGTGGTTGCCGTGCGGGCAACGTCGACCGTGAATTTGCCAGTCGCTTCCAGGCATTGCTTCATCATGATCGTGGTCTTGGGCCAGGAGGTATGATTGTTTTGACCGTCAACGATCAGTACTTTGATCTTTGCATCCCCGGATTGTTCAGCTTCCGCGACGGCTTTGGCTGCTGTTTCCTGAGCAATCGCCGACGAGCTTAAGAGTCCAACAAGAAAGACAGAAAAAATGCAAAGGGTTTGTTGCATGGGGTGATTCATTGATTCCTCAGCAAAGAGCAAAATACTGTTCCGATTTCGATGATGTCGAACAGTATATTCTTTTCAATGGTCGCATCGAACCCTTTAAATACAACTAAAAGACTGCCATAATCATGCCTGTTCCCCGCTTCCATGCATACCAGGAGATGCAGATGTTTATTCGCAGTGCTTTGATCGCCATGATAATGGTGTCGTTTGTTTTCTCCACCGATGTAGAGGCTCAGTTGTTCAGGTTTGGACGCAACTTCATCGCTCCGAATCGATTCGTTCCCCCTCAACTGCAGCAGCTACGTTTTCGCCCCGACTTTGATGCTGCGGCCTATCAGTACAATCAGCCCCCTCGAGCTGCAACGTTTGTTCCATCGCAGCGGAGTGCTGCAATCCAACAGGCTCCCAATCCTGCCTTTCGGCAAGCGAACAATCCTGGATTTCGCCAGGCTCCCAATCCTGTAACACGTCAGCAGTCGTTCACTGTCCAAGCGCCGGCCACAGTGACACAACGTCAGGTGGTTACGTTGACCTATCGTGATCCAAATACTGGTCGCTCTTTTCAGCGACAGTATTTGCTACAGGATGGTTCTCAGGAAAGACAACCTAATGCCGTTGCTGCTCAACGTGCTGCACCTGTCGCTCAACGTGCACCGGCTGTCGTTCAGCAACCACTTGTCGCTCAACGTCCGCCAGCCTTTGTTCAACAGCGTGCACCTGCAGTTGTACAGCGAGCGCCAGCTTACGTTCAGCGTGCACCAGCTTACATTCAGCGTGCACCGGCTTACGTTCAACGAAGTGTGCCTTTCGTGCAACGCACTGCCCCTTTCGTTCAGCGGACTGCACCTGTCATCGTGAATGCTCCGCGAATCGCGCCGGTTCAATCTTCCCCCGTGGTTTCTCAGGCGAGTCCGATTGGAGTTGCGAAACAGCCGGCAACCGTCGCAGGAGTCAGTCAGACATCGTTTGATGATCCTGTTGATGTTGATTCTGAGGAGTTCTCTGTGTTTGATGCGGGCGGTTCGGTTGAAGCGCCTGGTGAAAATCCGGCAACGACTTCGGTCGTCGAGTCTGAACTCCCTGTTCTTGAAATTCAGACATCCGGCGATTCTGATCCCGGAACTTTGGAATTCGATTTGCCTGCTCTTGAAGGCCAGGGCAACTAACGGATTGACGCGAGTCACTCAAGTTGGAAGACACGTTTCTGAAATCACCCAAGTTTGTTTTGCTACGGTGGTTTTTGAAGTGTCCAGCATTCTTTTGCGCTTTCACTTTGGTTTTTGAAACAGAGAAACCATTGTGAAACTTGTATCAATGTTCTCTCAATTCCCGAATTCACTTGCCTGTGGATTCAGAATTTGTAGCGCCATGAACATTGAAAAAAAATAACTGTCCACTTGCAGTAAGAATTGAAATTCAGAATTGATCGACCATTAAAGTTCGATTGCTACGATTCTTTCAGAGGCAGATGTCAGAGCAATCTGGCGATCGATATCTGGAACGATAGATCAGAGGAAACAACTTAATTTTCCCAGCGGGCACCGCAATTGTCGTTCCTTTTTTGAAAGGACAGAAAATGTATAAGCCCAAAAAGTTCGTAATACGTTGGGGGGACTTGAAAAAATCGTTCGTGGTTCACGCGGCCATTTCTTTCGTAATTCTCGCACTCAGCGTTACTGTCAGTCATGCTCAGGTTGGGGTCGAGACAAGCCATTGGAATTGGACGCCTGAAGCCACGTACCACGATTCGGTCGTGGAAATTGAAACCGAAAGCGGATCTGGAACCGGAGTTCTGGTTCACATCTACAAGGATCGACCGGTAGCCGACGGATTTGAAGGCCTTTGTCTGACAGCTCAGCACGTCGTTGGTGACGAAGTGGAGTCAGGAAACATCAAGGTCATCTATCGCAATGGCAAACGTGCCAAGCATTGCAAAGTTGTCGCCAGCAACATGAGTTCTGACGTCGCTTTGCTGTTGGTATGGGTGCCGGCGAAAGTAAAACCGGTGGCGCTGGCGAAGAACGCCGCGAGCAAAGGTAGCTCGCTCGAATTCTGCGGTCTCGGCGGTGGAACTCCGCTGGGATCGCTACGGCACTTCAGTTCAACGTCCGACAGTCCAACCAATACCGGGAAGATTTACGCACCGGTCCCCTTACTGCCAGGTGATTCTGGCGGGCCTGTCTTCGATGAGCAGGGCGATGTCGTGGGAATCATTTCTGGTGGATGGTTTTGGTTCGATGGCGGTGTGAAATCCCAGCTTGGATTTGCCGTCAATGTCACGTGGCCAGCACGTGCCTGCAATCTTGATCCAATCAACACGCTGTTGCAGGAAGTTCTGAATGAATCTGCGCCTGCGTTGGCCAGCAAGTGAAATCCGGGTTACAGCACTGGAGGCGGCGGTGGTGGCGGAGATGGTTCCGCTGGTTGGCTTGGTTGGCTCGGTTCGTTTGACGGAGCTGAATCTGAGCCGGTGGGTGCGGGCGCAACTGGCGCCGGTGGAGGGCTCGGCGGAGTCGGGAGACTTTCCGACATTTGCACATTTGATCTTTCGGTGATCATGGAACTTTGACCAACGATGTTACCCGATGAAAATTCGGGTACGACCAGCGAATTTGAGGCCACAGGAAACGAAACGGTAACTTCCACCAAGCGGGTGTCTTCGGTGATCGTGGCTGGTGAAATTTCTACAACGGCATCGTTGATGCCCACGGCTGACAGATGTTCTTCAGCGCTGGAGATCGCATTGGCAGTAGATGCACCAGGAACAATCGCATCCCGTGCGGCAACGTACGCAGCGTGGTTGGCTGTGTGACGCAGCATCGAAATTCTTGTCAATTCGACGCTTCCGAAAACCAGTATTAACATCACTGGCAGGACCATCGCGAACTCAACAGAGGTTGCTCCGTTGCGTTTATTTGAGGCACTCATAATGGCAATGTTCCATTTCTGGGTTAATCGGTCAGCAACGTTGGAAGGCTACGCGCGATTTGCTCAAAAGCATTTCTTAGATCTGCGGCATCGGCAGCGTGAAAGTGTTGGCCACTGCATGTTTGAGCTATCGATTGCATGCTGGTCTGATCGGCTTCATCGCTGAAAGTGACCGTGAAGAGCGTGATGCCATTGTTGGCAATTTCATTCGCGGCGCTGGCAGGACTCCTGCCGATATTGTGAACACCGTCAGTCATCAGAACGATTACTTTTGACGCCTCGTCCCGGCCAAAGGACATACTGTTGAGTGCAGAACTGCCATGTAGCATGCCATCGCCAATGTTGGTTCCGCCTTTTTCGTAGCTACCGGAAATGAACTCAAGTTCCGTGATAATCTGGGCGTAGTTGTTGGTCAGGTTTAGCAGTGTAGTGGCTTCTTCATCGTAGATCGTCAACGCGACCAGTTCTTCGGTCGGAGAATTGTTCAATTCGTCAACGAATATTTTTGCTGATTCGATCAAGTCAAGCCAGCGAGCATTCGGTGGAACGGGGTCGCCGAAGTCCCATCCATCAGGGGCTGACGCGGGTGCGGGAGGGTACACCGCGGGTTCCGATGAACTGTATGCCATGGAGCCACTTCGATCGACAACGAGTACAATGTCCACGATGCCTTGAGTGCTTACGGCAGACAATTTCGGTCGGATTGCGTGGCTGTAGCCGATGAATGGAAAAATCGGACTGATTCCTTCAGCGCTATTGGCAAGAGAGTTGGTTGTCAGTCTGACTGCGTTTCCATCTCCAGTATGGTCGAATGTGTAAGTCGAAGCTGTACTTCGCCGGTCGCCAATTCCAAACTCAAGATCGCTGGCTTCAATCGGAAGTACAAATGCTCCGACTGGATTCCGGGCGGCCAGATCACGTGCTGCCTGCAACGCTTTGTGCTTGTCTCCAGTGAGAAGATACTCACGACCAGCGGCCCGCACGGCAGCATCTGTTGCGACCTGGAGATCTGTGTTGACGGATTCAATGTGTGCAAGGTTGATGGCGAATGCCGCCAGACCAACCATCACGGGCAGTAGCACAGCGATCAACACCATCGTTGTGCCTTGTCGCTGTGTGCCAGTTGTTTGTATGCGCTTTTGAAGCATTGCGAGACTCTGGTCCGGATTATTCGACTTGCAAAGTAACGGATTTGGAGAGTGTTTTTCCGCCGTAAACTCCACCAATGACTGCATTCTGATCAAAATCTGCACTTACGGTCACAGTGAAATAGTCGCCAACGGAAAGCGTTTCTGGATCAGCAGGATCAAGGTTGATTGAGTATCCTTCGATACCCTGATCGTCCAGGAGCATCTCTATTTGAAATGCAATATTTTCAGTTGTGGCGTTTGGAACAATTCCGATTCGTGCGCCTTCGTAAGCCGATATTTTTAATGACTGTTGTACGAAAAACATTCCACAGATATCCAACGTCGCAACCACAAGCAACACGAATATCGGCAAGCACACGGCCAGTTCGACCGCTGCAGTGCCTTCGCTTTTAGATTGACAGATTTTTCGCACCATCAACGATTGCTGAATGAACTCAAGGATATTTTTCGGAATGCTTGGTGGAAACTTAGGTCGTTTTGTCAGGGAGAATCCCGATTTACGCTGCAATTGCGCCGCAAAGGGCAACTGTGATTTGCCTGTGATCGTGTCGTAACGAGTTTGCGGATTCGACCATTTTGAATACCGCTGAAGACGTTCAGCAATTTGACTCAAGGAAACCCGCATCAAAAAGTGCGCTCACGACAAACCACGCCATGCTGATGCCGATCAAACGGTTCGTCCGTTTTATTCAGGCTTGTCGGAGAGCGTAAGAAGAGGATCACAGCAGAAGACGTTTCTCAATGCAGTCCACTGCAATTAGATGACAGTTTTCGCGATCTTCATTATGGTTACCGCTGACTTTCTTCTTTACCCGGGCGCCAAGGCTCCGGCCCATCGTTTTTGGGTCGCAAAAATTTCGCTCCAACTTCTTTGTACCAAACATGAAGTAGATCACGCATCTCACTGACTCGCTCAGGGAATTGCGCTGCGAGGTCTTTTTGTTCACCGATGTCATCGGCCAGGTTATATAGATGGACTCGACCGTCTTCATAGCGTTCTACGAGTTTGAAGTCACCCATGCGAATCGCACCGCCAGGTATACCGCCCTGGTTACTGTAGTGGGGGTAGTGCCAATAGAGCGCTTCCCTCTTCAGGGCCTCTCCCTTGAACGCGGGCGTCAAGTCGATACCGTCGACTTTGTGATCAAATTCAACACCGACAGCTTTGTTGATTGTGGGAAAAACATCGATCGAGCAAATAGGCTGATCGTTGGTCGTGTCGGGTTTGGTGACTCCAGGGTAGCGGATGATCCACGGTTCGCGGATTCCGCCTTCGTAGATCCAACCCTTGCCACCTCGTAAAGGTAAATTGCAGGTTGGCGATCCTTCGCTCGTTGACAGTCCTCCATTGTCCGAAGTGAAAACCACGATGGTGTTGTCGGCGACCCCTGAATCTTCAAGCTGTTTCAGGACCACGCCGATGGCTTCGTCCATGGCTTCCACCATGGCGGCGTAAACAGGATGCTTCTGCAAAATTCGGACTTTGCGTGGCTTTTTCCCAAGCACCTGTTCTTCCTCGGCAAACTCTTCGCCTTCGATCGCATTGGCGCGAGCTTTGTATTTTTCAATCAAATCGGCGCGGCCAATCAGAGGCGTGTGAACGGAGTAGAACGCGAGATAGGCAAAAAACGGTTGCTCTTTGTTGCTTTCGATAAAAGTTGCTGTCTCACGAGCAAGTCGGGTAGGTAAGTGCTCTCCCTCGGGGCTTTCCGGAATCAGAAACGGATTTTCGAAAGGGGCGAAATACTTTTTACCTGTATAGGGACCCCCTCTGTTCCAGCCTCCCATGTTGACGTCAAAACCGCGATTGTGCGGAAAGTACTCTTCGGTGGGACCAAGGTGCCACTTGCCGGCAAAAAATGTGGCATAGCCTTTGGATTTCAAAGTATCAGTGAGTGTGATTTCTTCCAACGGCATCCGATTGTGAAGTGGAGCGCCCGCGAATTTGCCTTTGCGGTTGCCCGTAAAAAAATTGGTCGCGCCGACACGTGTGGGATAGCGCCCTGTTAGTAAACTGAAGCGAGTCGGCGAACAAACTGGATTGGCCGCATAACCGTTGGTGAATCTGAGACCGGTCTTGGCAAACGCGTCGATGTTTGGCGTTTCATAGAAGCAGTTGGGGTTGTTGGCTCCGATGTCCATGTACCCAAGATCGTCGACCAGAATCACAACGACATTCGGTAGTTTTGCTGAATCCGGTTCCGAGGCTACGGCATGAGTGTTTAAAAACAGAACTAGCGACATCAGCAAAGCAGACGCAATGGCTTTGACCGAACAGTTTGATGTTTGATTCATGGAATGTGTTTCTGCTTTTGGAATCATGTTTTGGGTTTTTCGATATGGCTCGCTCTGCAGCAGAACGTTGCGCCGGTAAATTCGCGGTACGCTCTCACGATTTGTGCCGCCTGTGAACCCGGAGTGTCCATCAGAGAAAATTATAGTGTGAAACCTGGTTTGTTTGGGGTTTGGTTTCGTTTTTGGCAGAGTGTTTCAGCAAACGACAGGTTTCGCTGCGACCTGCGAAAGTCGACGTCAACCTTCAAAAATATCATTAAACCATGTGGTAGAAAGTTGATATAATCGTCGCCTGGATTGACTGTCCCCGCCTTGCTTTTTTAAGAAGGAGACCGGTTTGATTTCTTCCCATCCTCCTGCGCTGGTTCAGCCTCGCGCAACTTCTCCAATTTCACAGCAGCCTTTTCCGCTGGTTGATCTCATCCTGGATCAACAGGATTCCGAAGTGCGCAAGATTCGAATCGTGGGACGCGGTCTCAGGACAGCGCTGGCCTATTTGAAACACGAACTCCAGGACCATGCCAATATTCAGATCCTCTCGGAAGACGAAACGGTCGAATCGATTGAGCCTGACAACCTCGTCGTTTTCGCAACTCAAGGCAAAGCGAAGGGGCGCACCGACCTGGTCTTTAAACTTTTAAGGTGGGGGCAGGACGAGGTCATCGAGTATTTGATTGCAAAGGCTCCTGAGCGCTGCAAGTCCGTGATGAGCCGATTGACCGCGGCAGATGATATCTGGTTGGGCAACGGATCACCGCGCGTGCTTTCAACCGTGTTGGATCAAATGATTGAATCTGACGAAATTCAGTCCGTCGAACAGGGAATTCGCGCGCATTTCGATCAACTCGCAATGACCAGCAAGCAAAGGGGAAAGCTATCATCTGTTTGCATCGAACATCTCTTTTCTCCCAATGCCGCGATCGCGCTGCATAACTTGAGTCCACGTTTGATTGACGCCGATACGGTCAAATTTTTCAGCAACGATACGGTGCGATATGTTTTGGGGGCAGACAGGGTCATTCAGGATCTGCGTAAAGAGAAAAAACCGAAGCCCATGAAAGTCATCTGGTCAGAGACATTCACTGAATTGATGGCTGAGAAAATTAAAAACGATTTGCCTGTCAATGACTATTTGAATTCACTGACCCACGACAAAACGGCCAGGTATGCGTCCAACGCCGCCAGTTTGCTGGTCGCGAGCGACAAAACCTGGCGGCCCTCCGGGAAGGAGGGCCAATGTTTTGAAAGTGCAAAATTGTCGCGCGTAAACTGGTCTGAAGCAAGTTTGAAAGCGTCGAGTTTGGCTCGGGCAGATTTCAGCGATTCCGTACTTCGCAAAGTTCAGCTTCAGAACGCGTTGTTGGTTAACGCAGACTTTTTTAGATCCGACTTGTCCGGTGCTAATCTGTCGCACTGTCTTGCACCTGATGCGGAATTTATCGATGCGATCATGCGCGCAATCTCTGCTGAAAAAGCGAGCTTCAATTCTTGTGAGCTTCAGGGAGCCGTTCTGGAGTGCTCAAACTTGTCAGACGCAAATTTCTCTGATGCAAACCTGAGTTTCGCTAACCTGTCGAATTGCAATCTTTCAAAGGCCAATTTCCTGAAAGCCAAACTGGATCATGTCAATTTTTCAAATTCAAAGTTGAGTGAAGCGAAGCTCCGATGGGTTGATTTGCGTACAGTGAATCTTGACTCCGTTGAACTTTCTGGAGCGTCGTTGAACCGTTGTAATCTGGAAGGCCAGTCGCTTGAGCGAGTAGGGATGAAGTCAGCGTCATTTGCCAGAGCAATTTTAACGGGAACCCGGTTCCGCAACTGCAATATGCAAAACTGCAGATTGACCACCGCAAGAATGGCAAACATTGATTGGGAAGACTGCGATCTGAGACGTGCCGACTTTTCATATTGCCAGTTTTTGATGGGATCGACGCGGGCGGGAACGGTCGATAGTCCTTATCCGTCACACGGAACAAGAACGGGGTATTACACCGACGACCACGATGATCACTATTTCAAGACGCCTGAGGAAACTCGCAAAGCCAATCTGTGCGGGTGCAATTTGTTGGGGGCCGAAATTTATAAAGCCGATTTTTACCTGGTTGATTTGCGTGGCGCCAAATACGACGACGATCAAAGAGAACACTTTGAAAAGTGTAAAGCCATTCTGGACTGAAAGCCTCAAGAGCCGGTCCACGAAGTTGATAAAATGCTACTGTGCAGAAAGTTGAACAATTACCCAGGCCACGTGCAATCGATGTCGCAAGTGAAGACTCAAAAGCAACGTTCGAAACGTTATCGAAAGATCGTCAAACATATTTCTTCACTGGAAGCGTTCAATATGGAGGCTGCCAAGTCTGAATGTGACGACAAACCTTTTTTTGTTGCGCGCATCGTTAACGAACTTGTCGAAGACGGTTGGCTGATTCGGGATCCCGCCGACGAAGAGTATCGATGGAATGCGGGTAAAGGAAAATTTCACGCGCCGTCGTGGATCGGTGACAAGGTAAACGGCGTCCAGGTGACTTCAACCCCACAGCAGGACCGACCGCGTGAAAGGTTGATGGCCTTTGGAGCCGATACGCTGACCAACTCACAATTGTTGGCGATCCTGATTCGCTCAGGCCGTCCCGGTGAGTCGGCGGTCATGGGTGGTGAAAAAGTAGCGAAAGCTTTCCTGGATAAGCTGGACGACTTGCCGGCAGCCAGTCCTATGGAACTCAAGGAGATAAGTTGTTCGGTTTCTAAAGCTGCCTATTGCCAGATCATGGCTGGCATTGAACTGGGGCGGCGAATTGCTGCGGAATCAGAAAGCAAAGTGATCCACAAGATCAGCGGAAGTAGTGACGCCATCTCCTATTGCAATCGTCGATTTGCCAGACTGATCGAAGATGGCAAACAGGAAGAGTTTCATGTCGTGACGCTGGACACCAGGAATCAGGTGATCGACACCCATCAGATTACGGTTGGAACGCTCGATGCGAGCCTTGTCCATCCGCGTGAAGTCTTTCGTGTCGCCATCAAGGACGCGGCTTCTTCAGTGATTCTTGTTCACAACCACCCATCAGGCGATCCGACTCCCAGTCGCGAAGACCATCAGGTGACGGATCGTCTCACTGAGTCTGGAAAGCTTCTTGGCATCGATGTACTTGATCACATTGTGTTGGGGCGGAAACTGTCCGTCAGCATCCGTGAATGTTGAGCAAGGCGCAGTACCGTTGGGATAATAGTGATGTTCGGTAGACTCGCCAAGAAAATTTGTAAGTGCTACGAAACCGCTTTCTGATCTGGTGGCAGAACCGACAGATGAGATCCAGAGCCAACAGGCCGCTAAAGGGTGTGCATCTTTCCGCTGTGTTTAAATCCCCCGTGGAAACCTCGTGAAATCGAAGCATTTCAATCGTCAGGGGAGTAGATTCCGACGTTGACCTCTTGAGATCGCCAAGTATAGTTCGCCACTCACGACTGTGATTTGCAACCAGACCGACACGAATGCTCAACTTCTTTCGCCAGCGAACTGGCTCCTTCAAAAGCGACCTGCTCTCAGGTCTCACCGTTGCACTTGCTCTCGTCCCCGAAGCGATTGCGTTTGCATTCGTGGCTGGCGTTTCGCCGTTGGTCGGATTGTATTCTGCTTTCTTCATCGGTTTGTTGACCGCGGTTTTTGGCGGACGTCCGGGAATGATCTCCGGTGCTACCGGTGCGATGGCCGTTGTCATCGGCGGAGCGGCATCGCTGGTCGCAGTCTACGGAGTCGAATACCTGTTTCCAACTGTAATCCTTTGTGGTGTGCTTCAAATTGTGATTGGCATTCTGCGTTTGGGTAAGCTCATTCGCATGGTGCCTCATTCGGTGATGTTGGGCTTTGTGAACGGGTTGGCGATCGTCATTGGTCTCGCCCAACTGGGAAGTTTCAAAACATTGGGCGCTGATGGTTCGCTTGCGTTTCTGCAAGGAGCATCGCTGTACTGGATGCTGGGCCTTGTCGCATTGACGATGGCAATCATCTGGTTGTTGCCAAAGGTGACACAGACTGTTCCCGCATCGTTGGTCGCAATTCTCACGGTTACCCTGATTTCTGTTGGGGTGAACCAGAGTTTCAAATCGGAGTCGCAAACCGGTAACGTCCTGGCCACGGTCGGGGATATGTTGGACACGAATTCAAAAGCTGAGCAGATCAAGGAGTTGAAAGGTGTCGATTCGCATGGTCACGTCGTTGCCAAAAGCGACGCCGGCGAGGGTTCGTGGGCAAGCATGACCGAAGCAGAGCAGTCTGCCGCTGTCGCCGCCGTTGTTGGTTCGGAATCCAAAACCGGAATTGCTGGTGGATTGCCGACGCTTTACTTTCTTGGTTCGGACAAACAGGCGCCGTTGAACCTCGAGACTTTACGAATCATTTTCCCGTTTGCGATCGTGCTGTGCGGTGTAGGCCTGATTGAGTCGTTGATGACGCTGACGCTGATTGATGAAATCACGGAAACGCGTGGCCAGGGAAATCGCGAATGCGTTGGTCAGGGCGTCGCCAATGTTGTTTGTGGCCTGTTCGGTGGCATGGGCGGTTGTGCGATGATTGGGCAATCACTGATCAATGTAAACTCGGGTGGACGTGGGAGACTTTCAGGGATCACAGCAGCAGTATGCCTGTTGGCGTTCGTTTTGTTTCTCGCTCCATGGATTGAGCAGATTCCAATGGCGGCTTTGGTTGGCGTGATGTTCATGGTGGTCATTGGTACTTTCGAATGGGCTTCGTTGAAAATGTTTCGCCGCATGCCATTGGCCGATGGTTTCGTGATGGTATTTGTCGCGGGCTACACGGTATTTATGCACGACCTTGCGACGGCAGTTATTCTGGGGGTGATCATTTCGGCCCTCGTGTTTGCCTGGAACCACGCGACGCACATTGGAGCGGATGTCAAACACAACCAGTACGGCAGCAAGATCTATCAGTTGCATGGCCCGCTGTTCTTTGCATCAGTTTCATCTTTCAAGGACATGTTTCGTGTGACTGATGATCCCGACGATGTCGTTATCGATTTCTACTACACACGCGTTTACGATCAGTCTGGACTTGAGGCGATCAATACGCTGGCCGAAAAGTATCAGTCAGAAGGCAAACGATTGCACCTGACTCACTTGAGCCCCGAATGCCAGACGCTTTTGGATAATGCTGGCGATCTGGTTGAGATCAACGTTTCGGAAGACCCGCAGTATCACGTCGCGACGGATCGACTTGGGTAGCCGGGCGTTTGCGGAGCATCCGCTCGTTCCGGAATGATTGGAATCGCGACTGCGCCTCGCTTGCCTCAG
>CAYUNP010000002.1:0-68886 GCA_964446085.1 uncultured Pirellulaceae bacterium | reverse complement strand
CTGGTAACTGCTCCACCTCCACCGGCGGAATCGGCCCCTGCTCCGGTTGTGAAAGTAGAGGAGAAAGCAGAGGAGAAAGCAGATGGCAATGATTTCCTGCCAGTCGAGCCACAAACTCAGCAAGATCTGAGGATTTCTGCGTCGCTCGTTGAAGAGCTTGCCTGCAAGTATCTTCTTTCCAAAGGCGAAGCTTCCATTCGTCAAATCAGTGATCAGCTTGGAGTCCCATTCAGTGTTATCGAAGACCTTGTTACCCGTTTAAAGAATGAGCAGTACCTGGGCTACATCGATCAGGCCGCGATGAATGATTACATTTGCCGCCTCACCGAGCGAGGTCGGCAGCTGGCGAAGGACTATTCAGGTGCCTGTACCTATTTCGGAACCGCTCCGGTCAGCTTTGATGACTACGTTGCCAGCGTCGAAGCGCAAACGATCAACGATCAAAGTCCAAGCCAGGAAGACCTTGATCGTGCATTTTCAGATTTGCTGATTGACCCAACGATGATGATTCGATTGGGCCCTGCCGTTAACAGTGGTCGCGGTATGTTCCTGTTCGGCTATCCCGGCAACGGAAAGACAAGTATCGCTGAGCGAATCACCGAAGCATTCGGCCCATACGTATGGATCCCCAAGGCCATCACGATCGACCGCGATATTGTGCGTGTTTTTGATCCGATGAACCATGAAGAGTGCCCCATCGAAGACTCTGAGGACATTCTTTCTCAGGTTCGCTATGACAAACGTTGGGTGAGAATTCGCCGACCGACTATTGTTGTTGGTGGTGAATTGAAAATGGAGCACCTTGAACTTCAATACAACGCGGAAACGGGTATCAGTGAAGCTCCCGTGCAAATCAAAAGCAATACGGGTCTGCTGCTGATCGATGACTTTGGTCGGCAACAGATGACCGTTGACGAGCTTCTCAACCGATGGATCGTTCCACTTGAAAAACGATACGACTTTCTTAATACCAGTAACGGAAAGAAAGTTCAGGTTCCGTTTGACCAGCTGGTTGTGTTCTCGACGAATCTGGAACCCAAGGACCTTGTCGATGATGCTTTCCTGCGACGTATTCCCTACAAGATCGAAGTTCCCAACCCGTCGATCGAGAACTTCGTCAAACTGTTCGAGATCATGTGCGTGAAGGTTTTCAAGGTTGAGTACAAAGCCGAATTGGTGAAGTACCTTCTGGAGACGCATTACCTGCCGACGAATCGTCCGCTGCGAAACTGTCACCCACGTGACCTTTTACTGCAAGTGAAAAACTACTGTCGCTATCTGAAGCGTGATTTTGAAATGTCCAAGGAAGCGTTGGACTTTGCTTGTGAGAATTACTTCTCGATCATGTAGTCGATCGTGTTTGTGGATGAGGACGCGTCTCGCCACAGTAGGTAACGCAAGAAATCGTGGCTGCGGCGTCTCGCTGCAGTAGGCACGCACGGTGGCGAATCGCGCTGAGGGCGTTTGGCGCTTTTCGCCAGTCGTATTCAGTCGGCAACAAACGATTCCAGATCCTCATAGAATCGTGGATAGGTTTTTGAAACGCATTCCGGGTCTTCGATTTCGATGCCCGGTTGCCGTAAGCCAATCAGGGAAAAGCTCATTGCCATTCGGTGGTCATCGTAGGTGGCAAACGTTGTGGGGTTCATCGTTCCGGGATGAATCGTCAATCCATCTTCCCGCTCTTCAACCCTGACGCCGAGTTTTCGCAACTCGATGACCAGATTGCCGACGCGATCGGTTTCCTTGACCCGGTTATGGGCGACATTTCTGATGTTGGTTGGGCCGTCGACAAACAGTGCTACTGACGCGAGCGTCTGCACCGTGTCGCTGATGTTGGCCATGTCGATGTCGATGCCACGTTTTGCCTTGCCAGAGACGGTAATGGAATCGGCTTTCATTTTCACATCGCATCCCATCTGTTCCAGGCATCGAACGAAGTTCACATCCCCCTGAAGCGAACCCTCACCTAGCCCCAGGACTGTGGCGCTACCACCGACAATCGCCGGAATCGCAAAGAAGTAACTCGCTGCAGAAGCATCTGGCTCGATTGAGTAGTCGCAGGCCGAGTATCTCTGGTCGGCAGCGATTGAAAATGAGGTTGGAATCCCTGCCTCAGACTCGACTTCGACATTGGCGCCGAATGATTTCATAACGGCAGTGGTCATGGCGACGTAGGGAAGCGAAACGAGCTTTCCGTCGATACTGATTTTTAGTGTGTTTTCAAGTTGAGGAGCCGCCATCAACAGACCGCTCAGATACTGACTGGAAAGGCTGCCGGCGACGGAGATCGTTGTTGCTTGGGAACCGCCGGGTTTGATTATGACGGGCGGACAATCTCCTGGCGAAACGGCCTCGATGTTGGCGCCGAACTGTTGTAGCGCCTTAACCAGCGGACCGATCGGACGTTGTCTCATGCGCTCGACGCCATCGATGTGATAGTCGCCACCGGCAAGCCCCAGCATGGCGGCAAGAAAACGAATCGAAGTTCCACTGTTGCCAATTTCCAATCTGGCATTTGAGTTTGGGATTAAGCCGCCTTGACCTTGGACGACGGCAATGCAGTTGCCTGAATCGTGCGTGACTTCGAAGCCAAGCCGGGCGAGAGAAGAAAGCATGGCTTGCGTGTCGTCGCTGTCGAGAACGCCACGAAGCGTCGACGAACCATCTGAGAGAGCCGCGCAAATCAACGCGCGATTCGTGATGCTTTTGGAACCCGGCGGCTTAATGGATCCGCTAACCGGGCCTGTTGCTGGCCTGATCGATCTGGATGTAGGCATAGTCTGAAACGCCGCTGAAGCAGTGCTGAGTTGGACTCAAGCCAACCGCAGCAAAAACAAAATCTTATGCGACGCAGAACTAAAATTGAAGCCTACGCTTTTAGCATGTCGTGCTTGTTGCGGCAGTAATCACAGGCGGCAAGGTGAACACTCATGTTCTCAACGATCTCAGCGTCCTTGATCGACTCGTCAATGTACTCTGGCAAAATTCGGATGATCTCCGAGCAAGCGATGCCGCCAGGATAGTTGGGGTTGTTGTAGAGAGTATTGAGCTTGTCTCCACCGCTCAACGTCCAAGCTGCGAAACCTCCACCAGCTACAACAACAGCTGCAGCAGAAGCAGATTTCAGAAAACTACGTCTTGTTTCAACACTCTTTCTTGAGCGGACCAAGGCTGACGCGGATGAGATAGTGCCCTGAGAGCAAGGTTGCCAATTCATTTCAATTCTCAATTCAGGAATCATAGCGGACTTGAAATACCGGAGGTGGTTTCCAGGCAGCAATCCTGCTGCCCGCTTATATATTGCGTTATCTCGTCCAAAAGGCAAAACCTGATTCAGGAAAAAGCGCCCTACAGTGGGATGGGTAACGCTAATTTTTCCTGAACGTGAGCCAATTCACGGCAATTCCTCGATAAAAACGGGAATGGCTCTGTCCCGGGACCATTCGTCCCGGGATATTTGGCTAATGAGAGATCATAACCACCGCTTACGCCATGACTTTCATGGGCGGATAAGTGTTGGTTGGCTGGGGAACTTCAAGCTTTGGAGTTGGTTCGTTGACTTCTCCAGCAAGCTTTTCCAATGAATTCAGGAAAATGCGGCGGCGGGCAATCGAGAGTAAACCCTCACCCTGAAGTTGTCCCAGGACAACGGTAACCGTTTCCCGAGTACTTCCAATAATGCTCGCCATTTCTTGATGTGAAAGGCGAATTTGAAGCTCGATTCCAGTCTCAGTACGGCGCCCGTACTTCTCGGAAAGCTCCAGCAAAAGATGAATCACGCGGTCACGATTGGAGCGAAACAACAGGTTTCTCAGCCGTCGTTCAACTCTTTGTCGCCGCATCCCGATCAACTTGGTCACGCCAAGCACGATCGATGGGTACTTCTGAACGATCGCCAAAAGCTCATTTTTTGGAATCGCAACGACAACTGATTTCTCAGCGGCCTCAGCAACGCCATCTCGTGGAGCACTGCTGTCGAGCAAAGAAAGCTCGCCAAAGATCTCACCGGGATCAATAAAACCGATGATTGCCCGTTTTCCTTCCGGCGTTGCATGACAGATTTTTACCCGTCCTGATGCAACCAGAAGGATGTCGTCGGCAGCGTCGTCGGGGAGATAAACAGCCTCACCCCGCTTCAACTTCCTCATTTTTGACTTGGATTCCAACCAAGCAACATCTTCTGCGGAAACCTGCGAAAACAAGTCACAATTCTTGATATACCAATAACTGTCTGCCATCTTACCCTCTGCCGGTCTGTGTTCGTTGGTACCTTTGACGCGTCGGGATCTGATACTTACCTTTTATTTTTTAGGAATAACGTAGGAAGCCAAACCGAACAGAATTCGTTTTGTTCACAACTGTATCCAAAAACACGTAAACCCCGGCCCTATCGACGTTTCCAAAAATCAACACTGTAGGCAATTTGCTCATGATCCAGCGTTTCGTGGGCCAATAAATCTTCTGCGATAGCTGAAATTGCAGCCCAAGTGTTGGCAGGCTCAAAAAGGTCTTTAATTTTTTTTGCCACACCGTCAAGAACTGAATTGGCCAACAGATTGTTGTTCTTTGTCAGTATCATGGCCGCGTTATAAGCAGTTGCCCAGTCTGACATCCATTCGGGGTATGAGTCCAAAGGGAAAGTTTCGTCACGGTAGATCATTTCCGAAACGGGACCCGCCAGACTGACTTGGATCTCAGCTTCCAGCATTTGCTGCTGTGAAAGGCCCCTCCAGTGGGTAACCGTATCCCCAAAACGAGCGGGGCCGTCATCGTATGGTGGCTCAAGGGTAACTCGCTCGATCTGCCCGCCACAAAGCAAAGCCATGATCGCGTGCCCTGCTTCGTGCCACGCCGTTACTTGCTCGTCGTCATCCATCTCGCTCAAAACAGCCTACTTTCGAAACGCTTTGACATCCGCAATCGTTTGCTCCCAGTCACCAGAAAACTGAACAGCCCGATCGTCCACGTAGACATGAGACGGTGGTTTGTGTTCGCAAATTTCGTCTATTTCGATTTGGTGTTTCGCTAACCAGCGAGCAATCGCGGCCCGGCCCTCTTCGGTATTGCAGCGAGCCGAATGAACGACGACGCGAAAGTCCTTTCTCAGGTTTCGAATCGCAACATCAACTTTGTGGATCGGAGGATCCGCCACAACATCCGCTCCTTGCCAGCCAGACTGGTAAGAGTGAATCACGCCGTCAAAGTCCAAACAAACCGTTAGCCGCTTCGAAGTGATACCATTCTGTTCAAGGATTCCTTCGCTCGCTGGTTGAGTTGCAAGCATGCGATCGATCGCGTCATGCCCTGCAAGCCATTCGGACTCCGCAAATGGCTCGTCATTAAAAACGCGAGTGAAGTGCTTTCGTGTGTGATGCAAACCCGGCAACCTTAGCCAACTGCCGAAATGGTTTGAGCCATGCGTCCCTGGAAACAGATCAGGAGCATGATCGAGTCCCAGCGTTTGATAGTCTGAGGTCAGCGCTTTCATGAATGGACGAACCGTGTCCGTATTCATCGGGCTGGCGAAGAACTGTAGCAAGTGA
Organism: uncultured Pirellulaceae bacterium; assembly: GCA_964446085.1. Lineage (GTDB taxonomy): Bacteria > Planctomycetota > Planctomycetia > Pirellulales > Pirellulaceae > Mariniblastus. The sequence continues at coordinate 63,340 of CAYUNP010000002.1, read as the reverse complement.
TAACCGCCGTCGCCGTTTGAATCCATCAGCAATGGATCAAAACCGCTCGACTGTAAACGCTTTAGCCACGTCGTTGCTGCGAGGTAGTTGGCCTCCCGGGATCCGGTGTAGTCATCAGGCGTGTGGTAATCGATGTCGATGGCGAACCAGCGGCAGGTTCCGTTGGCCGCCTGGGAATGGACCCCCAGCAGGCCCGAGCCATCTCTGGCTCTGAAGTGCTTGACCAGCGACTTCAACTGCAACGAAATTTTGCCTCTCTCTCGAGCGAATGGAGCCGTGATCGCTTTGTTCTTTACCGCTCCAGTATTGGATTGGCCACGATACTTGTCGGCGAGGTAACGCCCCCAGATGTCCCGGCGGTTGACCCAGTATTCCATCACCCATTCGCCAAGCTCAGTGGACCGTTCCTGCCATTGCTGGGCCAGCTGTTCGAAATGGGCGTCATTCATCGGGGAAATCGGGATTAGCTTAAAATCGGAACAGTCGTTAAAGGCAGCCAATATGCGGTTCTCAATGACGCAGCAATCGGCTCTATCTGGCCAGTTGAGGGACTAAGAGACTCCACTGCGAGATTATGATGGAAACTCACCTCACGACCAGGCATTTTATTTGGTAATCAGGTTCGAGCGACCCATGGCATCAACAACACTGCCACAAAATCACGGTTTTTCAGATTCGGATGAACCAAGCACGCTGTTCGCTCACGATTCGAATGTTGTCACAAAGATCGCAGAAGTCACGTCGACCTACGATGACATTGACACCGGAATGACGTTCGTCGTTTTGCCAGCCTACAACGAGGCGGAAGGGTTGCCACTGTTGTTGGATCGCATTCGACGATTTTTTTCCGACAACGGCCGAGCTTATCACGTGATCGTTGTTGATGATGCGAGCACTGATGATACGGCAGAAATTGCGATCGATGCTGCGGCTGAGATGCCCGTTTCGCTGGTGCAACACATCAGGAATCAAAACCTTCCCGGAGCACTCCGCAGCGGCTTGACGGCTGCCGTTGGATTGGGCAAGCCGGGCGACGTGATTGTCACGATGGACGGTGACGATACGCATCCTCCGGCGTTTATCAATCCGCTGCTACAAAAGATCGCTGAAGGCTACGACGTGGTCACTGCGTCGCGTTATCAGGCAGGTGCTCGCGTTGTTGGGGTGCCACGATTTCGCATTCTGTGTACTTACGGCGCGAAACTTCTGTTTCAGCTGATCATGCCGATCCCGGGAGTACGCGACTACACCTGCGGCTATCGTGCTTATCGTTTCGATGTGCTCAAGAAAACGATGGACCACTACGGCGACCAGTTCGTCAGCGAGAAAGGATTTTCCTGTATGGCGGATGTGCTGTTGAAGATGCGAAAGTTCAAGTTTGTTTTCGGCGAAGTGCCTTTCCTGTTGCGTTACGACCAAAAACAGGGCTTGAGCAAAATGAACGTCGGTCGGACCGTCAGCATGACGTTGAAGTTGCTGCTGAAGCGACGTTTCGGCGGCTACTAAAAGCAGCTCACGCCAACTGCCGTCGCCTGTGGCTATCGACTGGTCAAACGTGGTGCCGTGACGCGCGTGAGGCCCAAACACAATCACGCTGTGGTTTTCCTACCGTTTCGAGAATCAACATGAACGTTCAATCCATCTCAATTCCAAATGACGAAACAACTCAAAACGCCGCAGAAAAAAAATGGGCGATCGTCGGCGGAGGCATGCTGGGACTGACCCTTGCGATGCGGATGGCTAAAGCTGGCCACAACGTTACGCTAATCGAAGCCGCACCCGTTCTGGGCGGATTGGCTTCGGTCTGGAACCTTGGCGACATTGTTTGGGATCGCCACTATCACGTAACGTTGCTTTCTGATTCCCGGCTTCGAAACCTGATTTCTGAAATTGGTCTCGAAGACAAAATGAAATGGGTTGAGACGAAAACCGGTTTCTATACGGGCGGCAAGTTTTATTCGATGTCGGACACGAAAGAGTTTCTTTCGTTCCCGCCACTGAATCTGATCGAAAAACTTCGACTTGGAGGAACGATTTTCTATGCCTCACGAATCAAAAACTGGAAACGTCTCGAAAAATTGACGGTTGAGAAATGGCTCCGTCGCTGGTCCGGAAACAGCGTCTTTGAAAAGATATGGGAACCGCTTTTGAAGTGTAAACTTGGCGAAGCCTACAGGAAGACAGCGGCCTCATTCATTTGGGCGCACACGAGCCGCATGTATAAAGCTCGTCGAACGGGACTCAAGAAGGAGATGTTCGGCTACGTCGAAGGTGGCTATCGTACGATCATCCAACGGATGGAAGACGTCCTGCATGAGAATGGCGTTACGGTCAGGACTGGATGCCCAACTTCAAAAGTTGAGAAACAGCCCGATGGAAAATTCAGGATCGAATTTGCCGGCGACACGTCAGCGACTGAGTTTGATCGCGTCATCATGACGACGCCCAATGCGATTCTTGAACGGGTTTGTGTTGATCTGAGTCAAAAGGAAAAGCAACAGTTCAGCAACGTCAGTTACCTCGGCATCGTGTGTGCTTCACTGCTGCTGAAGAAGCCGCTTTCGGTTTACTACGTCACGAACTTGACCGACGATTGGGTTCCGATGACGGCGGTGATCGAAATGACAACCATCGTCGATCCTAAAGAGCTTGGCGGCAACTCGCTGGTCTACTTGCCAAAATACATTCCGGCCGAGCACGAAATGTTTGAGATGTCTGACGAGGAAGTAAGAGAGAGTTTCCTCGCGGCGCTTGAACGAATGTACCCGGATTTTTCTCGTGATGATGTGCTTGCGTTTGAGATTTCCCGTGTTCGAAACGTGATGGCGATTCCAACACTTCGGTACAGTGAATCTTTGCCACAGATGAATTCGTCCGTTGATGGTCTTTACGTTGTCAATTCATCCTACATCCTAAAAGGCAATCTGAACGTCAACGAAAGCATCACGATCGCCGAAGACGCCATGGATTCAGTGCTCAAGACGGAACTGCGGACGTCCTGATGTGGCTGGCGTCTTTCCGTAGCCTGTGAAACGTTTGTTTTCATTGACAGAAGCGCTCATTCGGTGCATCCATTGAGTAAGCAGGTCCACCGAAACGAAAAATGCAATGGCCGGTGGCTGATCTTTGACGTAGTGTTACCGGGACGATGACCGTTCAATCCTGTCTCGCAGCGCCGGACAGCGGCGATTCTACATGTCTGAAAAGGACAACTCGATGAAAAAGTACTTGCTCGTAATCGGAACGTTGGTAACAACACTCGCCCTGTTAGGCTGTTCCGGCACACCGGAAAATTCAACCGCCCTGGCTCCTGGCCAAGGCAGCACTTCCAGTGTCGGATTGAATGCGAACGCGGAGACAGTCCGCATTGGTTCAATCGACTGGTATGTAAACTACGACGATGCTTTGGCTGATGCAAAACAAACCAACCGGCCGGTGTGGCTACATTTTGGCGAAAACCCTGGCTGAGCCGGGTGTCGAGGATTTGCAAGCGGTCCGCTTGTTAACAAAAACGTCGTCGCCGCTTCTGCTGACTTCGTCCCTGTGTTCATCGACACGCTCGGTGACTCATCACAGTACAAACGATTCAATGAGCACTTTGGCAGCTACCCGGTTCTTCGCGTTCACGATCTTCAAGGTAAAGAAATCGGTGGCCGCATTGATGGCAACCGGGTCGCTGGGCGAATCCCGGTAAGCCAGTTGCTCGACCAGTTCAAACTTGCCAAAGCCTCATTCGCGAATTGAATCTTTCAGTAGAACGATCTTCTTCAGTAGAACGCTGAGTCCAGCGAAGCAAGTCAAAACCTGCTGCCTGATCCCTGGCTGGCAGGTGTCCTGGTGCCCGAACCGTTGGTAACCGGTGTTCTACTGCCCGAGCCCAGCAGGGGCAATTCGTTGTCCGGTGTTTCTTCAACAGGGTTCTTGCTGGAGGAACCTTGAGCAGCAACAGGCGGTTCTTTGGTGCCCGAACCTTGCTGCGGAACAGGATTCTTGCTGGACGATCCCTCAGGGACTGGTGCCTCAACCAGGATTGGATTCTTGCTGCCAGAACCCTCACTGATTGAATCTTCCACTGAAGACGTTTTTTCAGAAGCCACGAATTCATCGTAGCTATGTTCTTTGGCGTCGTCCATTTTGGACATGGCTTCGTCCATCATGGTCATCTGCGATTTCATTTCGTTGACGATCATCGTGACAACATAGGAGTCCTGATCGACAGGAGAATTTTTGGCGACCAACTCAGCCGCTTCGATATCGCCTTGCAGCATGAACAAAGTCGCCAGCGAATAGGAGTTGTCCTTGCCGATTCCGTTGGTCTCCGCGTCGGCGACATACTTCTCGGTGACGCTTTCGACGACCGAGCGAAGTTTGCCGCTGATCACCACATCGGAAGTCCCTTCCGGATCAACATCAAAAGCACGACGTATCGCCCAGGTACCCTTTTCCAAATCGCCTCCAGCAGCCATCGCCAGGGCGTAGCCCAGTTTTGGTGCTCCGGCCATTTCGTCTTTGCCGATCTCATCGATGAACGTCCTCGCAGCTTCAACATTGTCGCCCTTGGCGAGCAATTCCCAGCCAACGCTGTTGGTCATCGGGATGGTTGACATTTCACTTTCGATCAGCTGATTCAGGTAGATTGTTGAAACATTTTTGTCACCAGTGTTCAAGGCATAGTCCATTGCCATCATCGCCATCTCAGGATCGCCCTGCAGTTGGTACATCGCAGCCAGCATGAATGCGTCTTCCGAATTGGTTCCTTTGTCTTCCATGCGTTGTTCGTACAGGCGGGTGACGCGAGCAACAATTTCGCTCATTTCTTCATCCATCATCAGTGAAGCCGCCATGTCTTTGTCAGCTGCGAACGCCCGTCGCATAGCCCAGACGCCACGATCCAGTTCACCGTTGTCTGCCGAAGCAAGTGCAAATCCGACTCGGGCGATTCCCGGCGAACCGCCTGCAGAGATGTCGTCGACGAAGGCCGTCTTGGCATTCACAGGTTGCCCTTTGGCCAGATAAGTCCAGCCTGCACCGTTTGCAACGTGACTCGGAAATCGGACTGACGTAAAGTGATTCGGGCCGCCTGAAAAACTGTTGGCCACGAACGATTTTGGATGATTGAATGTCGCAAAGCCGGAGTGAAAACGTTGTACCGGAAAGTGACTGAATGCGAATGTGTTGAAGCCTGGTTTGAACGTGTTGAAGCCTCTTCGACTGCCACGAAAACCAACGCTGGAAAATTTATTGAACTTGTTAAAGCCACCAGAACCGAATCGGCGACCGCGAAATGCTAACGAGTTAAACTTGGAGCGACCAAATCCGCGAAATCCATTGAAGCCAAATCGGCGAAACGATCCGAAACGCTGCTTCTTGAAGACACTGGCCTTCTTGAACGAACGATTGAATCCGCTTGGCTTGAACGAACGATGGAATCCACTGCGTTTGAAAGACCGTCCAAAACCTCCCCGGAATCCGCCACGAAAGCCAAACTTCTTGCCGCGAGCTTCCGCCTGTTCAGCGATCGAACCGAGCAGTGTCAGGGCAATGACAGCCAAAAGAAAGGTGATCGATATACGGCCAGGTGGGCGGACTTTGGTACCCATGATTTCTCCGTTCATGCTCGGAATGATTTTCAATTTGTCACTATTTAGGCGTTGGACGCAGGAATTCCTTACGAACAATGTTCTTCAACGGCCATTGCAGACAGCTCTGGAGATGCAAAATGGGATCAAATCAACGAGCCAGGATAATCCAATTGGGTAAGTAACTCACTGTAGAACCGTGGTCTGCCCTCATTCTGACGACCGCGTCCTTTTGATTTGATTGATTGAAAACGTCGCCGGTTTGCCCGGTTCACCACTCGGTTAACTGCATTACATTGCTTACAATCGAACAAGATCTGTACTGGCGAGCGAGATGTTTTCCGGATGGAATTCAATTGTTGTTTATTGAGCGGGATGCGATGAATCAGCACACAATGACACTTAAAAAGAAATTGAGCAGTCTGAGTCCTGAACAGACTCGGTTTGAAAATCTTGACTGTCGAATCTTCAGGAACTCTACCGAAATCGCTTCGTACGTTGCCGGCGAAATCGCCAGTCTTATAAACTCGCGTGCTGCGGAGAATAAAAATTGTGTGCTGGGACTGGCAACCGGTTCGACGCCCGTCGGTGTCTATAACGAACTGGTGCGCATGCACAAAGAGGAAGGGCTCTCGTTTCAGAACGTCATCACGTTCAATCTTGACGAGTACTTTCCTGTTCAGCCAAATGAACTGCAGAGTTATGTTCGATTCATGCGGGAGCACCTGTTCGATAGTATCGATATCAAACCCGAGAACATCAACATTCCCGACGGCACACTTTCGATAGAAGACGTTGCTCAGTACTGCGTTGATTACGAGCAAAAAATTATCGATGCGGGCGGAATTGACTTTCAACTTCTGGGAATCGGTCGAACCGGGCATATCGGTTTCAATGAGCCGGGGTCGGGGAAGAATTCCCGTACGCGGTTGATCACGCTGGACCGGGTGACACGGATCGACGCTGCCAGCGATTTCTTTGGAATTGAAAACGTTCCAAGACGTGCACTCACAATGGGAGTCGGCACGATCCTTGACGCGAAACGGGTATTCCTGATCGCCTTCGGTGAACACAAAGCACCGATCGTGACGCGGACCGTTGAAGGCGATGTCTCGCCTCAGATCCCAGCAACGTTTTTGCAGGGACATGCCGGAGTTCAGATTCTGATTGATCGACCTGCGTCAGAAAGTTTGACACGCACAGCGTCTCCGTGGCTTACTGGTGTCGTCAGTTGGGACCAGGAAAAAGTTCGCAAAGCCACGATTTGGCTGGCACGGAAGTTGGACAAGGCGATCCTGAAATTAACCGAGGAAGACTATAACGAGAATGGTCTCCAGGACATGCTGGCCGAGCAGGGGCCTGCTTACGATATCAATATTGCCGTCTTTCGTTCGATGCAGCGCACGATCACGGGTTGGCCCGGCGGAAAACCAGCCAGTAAAAAACTGCCGGGCGATTTGTCACTCACCCACGACGACATTTTCCCGAAACGCGCAGTGATTTTTTCACCCCATCCGGATGATGACGTGATCTCAATGGGTGGAACGCTGATTCGTTTGGCCGATCAGGGCCATGAAGTTCACGTGGCTTATCAGACTTCCGGAAACATCGCCGTATTCGATGAAGACGCGATTCGATTCACCGAGTTTGTCGACGAGTTCTCGAGAATGTTCGATATTGATTCGGCGAAGATTTCGGAACTGGAGACCCATGTCGATGAGTTTCTTCGTAACAAGAAGGCAGGGCAGGTCGACAGTCGCGAAGTGCAAACCATCAAGGGGCTGATCCGCAGAGGTGAAGCACGTTGTGCGGCGAGGCTTTGTGGCGTTCCCAACGAGCGATTGCACTTTATGGAGTTGCCGTTCTATGAAACAGGACGTGTCAAGAAACTGCCGTTGGGTGATGCTGATGTTCAGCTTACGGTCGATTTGCTTCGTTCGATCAAGCCACATCTGATTTACGCAGCGGGTGATTTATCTGATCCGCATGGCACGCATCGAACCTGTTTGTCAGCAGTCATCAAAGCCTATGAAGCTTGCCATGACGATGACTGGAAATCGGACTGCGAGTTTTGGCTTTATCGTGGAGCCTGGCAAGAATGGGATCCTGGCGAGATCGAGATGGCGGTTCCGCTGAGCCCACAGGAAGTTGAACGCAAAAGAGTTGCCATCTTCAAGCACGAATCGCAGAAGGATCGAGCTTTGTTTCCTGGTCCCGACAAGCGTGAGTTTTGGAAACGTGCTCAGGACAGAAACCGCGAAACTGCTGAACTCTATGACCGGCTTGGTCTTGCCGAGTACGAAGCGATCGAAGGTTTTGTCCGTTGGAAAGCGTCCATGGATCTGTAGGGTTTCGCGACGAAACACCGCGGAAGGCTGAAGGAATCCATCGATCCTGACAGGGTCAAAACGCCCATCGAGGAACACTGGTTTCAGGTAGTGCAACGAAGAAAAGCCCTCACCGCATCCATGCGGTGAAGGCTTTAGATTCGCGAACGAATTCGTATCCGGATCGTTAAATCACGCCGCCATGCGTGTTGTACGGATACATATGATTTGGTTGGTCAAGCAGCCAGAATCGATGCCATTCTTCGCGGAGCTGTCGAAGCTCTTCCGAAGTGAACATTAACTGACGAGCTCGAACTGCTGGATCGGCATCGTAGGCGGCCAAGAAACAACCGACGCTACTGCTGAGTGAAATTGCCAACAGCGCCGCAACAAAAAATCGACGCATGTCTTTTCCTCCGTGATGTACTTAAAGTAATTGATCCAGTGTCAAGCGAGCCATCTTGGCTTTGCTTACCCAAATCTTCGGCATCAACGGGAGCGAAAGTTTAATCGGCATGAACTGAATATTCGATAAACTTTGACATCGTTCCAAAAGTGCTATCACGGAGCCATCCGAATTTGCTTGAAGGCGGGACGATCGTCGCCTTTTGCTCCGCGAAAGTGCGGTCCGGACGAACATTCGCGGAGCGAAAGGCGACAATCGCGCAGCATCAAAATTTGCGCTTCGTGCTCGTATTGTTCGCGATCGAGAGAAAGCTACCTAGCGCCAAATCGTTTGACCAGCAGCGGATCGCGGCTCGGCAGGTGTTTTCGATTCTTGCTGCGTCGGCGGGTATCTCCGACCGACTTTCATTTGCTTCGCATACCAGCCTTGATTCATTGACGCCAAACCATCTCCAGTATCCGGCCCATCCTGATTGGATTCGGGCTTGCCTGCAATTCGCGAGATGTTTTGATCTCTAACTGGTTGTTTTGCAGGTGCGTTTCTCTGCGGGCCTCGTGCGTCGGCGACTTGAACCGCAGGATTGTTTGGCGGAATGGGCTTCTCCACGCTTCCGTCAGCCACCCACTTCTCCCATCTGACCTGAAGTTCGGAAAGATCCTGATAGCCGTAGTATTGCTGGGTCGCGCGATTCCATGCAGCCAGTTCACGGCCGCGTTGTTCCATATTCATGCCAGCGTTTACGTATTCCAGAAAGTGCTTTCTTCCTTTTTCCATAATCAGATACTTCGCAACGCTAAATCCCTGTGCATACAGTGGCAGAATATCGCGTGGATAGTCTTTCATCGTAAACATGCGATTGAACGGAATACCACGCGAAGGCTTGGAGGTGAGAAAGTGAATCAACATTCCGTGGTTCTTTTTCTTCTCCACCTGATGTTCGACCGTTGTGCATGCTCCCTCATCAGCCCATCTTGGCAACGGTCTGCGAAAATAGGTAGCGAAAATAGTGTGCGTGATTTCATGAGGCAAAACGGAATCCAGCATTCGATCTGGCGTGCCAAAGATCTTCATGTCCCAGCTAGTGGGTTCACCCCGCTGGTTACCGCTGTACATGAATGCAAAACTCGTTTCGCCGCCGGCGTGCGGTGCCAAAGAAACCTGAATCGGACACTTCTCGGTCCATTGAGGAAGTTCTGCATCGAGCCATTGGATTGCCAGCTCTTTTCGAAATCTCTCTGCTTCAGTGCCGACCTTTTTGGCAAAAGCCGCGTCAGGCGCTATCACAATGAAGTTGTTTGTGGAGTAGCGAAACTGTCGTTGGGCCAAAGTTGATTCAGCGCAGATCGCAGATAGGAAAACTGCAACGAGAATGAGAAAGCAATATCGCGACATCGGTTCCGTCCATGGAAAGTTCGAGTCCGCATCCTGCGGGCTGAGCCAATACGCATCCCAGCCGATTTTGTTCGACCAGTATTGGCTCGATCGCACGTTAGCATATTTTCACTGACCGGCCCTACCCCACATCTTCCGAGCCCCAAGACTGCTAACTTTGTCGCAAAGCCTTGAAATTTCAGCTGTTTTTAAACTAAGATGACGGCCTGCCGAACCTGATTACCCGGTTCGCATCCTGCTTTCACGACGCAGAATTTTTGGAGGATAAGCGAATGGCTAGCAGGCTGATTCGAAATCAGTTGCCCGCAAGGGTTGCGGGTTCGACCCCCGTGTCCTCCGCTCAAACCGCCCGTCAAAAGGTTTGTTGGGACTTTCTTTCCTGGGTCAATCAAACTGGTCAACCGACATTTCACGCCCTGATGTTTCATGTCAAATGACTTGAGCCCAAAACTGCTCCTGTTGCTGCTGTTGAGCGTGACGGTTTCCGGTTGCGATCGGGAAAGCTCAGCGCTGGCGGTTCGCAGCCCATCTGTTGTGAACGTCAACGTAATCAAGGTGACGCGCGTCGAGGGCGCGATTGAGACATCGGCCTTCTTTGGCACCCTTAAGCCAAATCGCCAAAGCCAGCTGCGCTTTGGCCAGGCCGGGCGAATCAAATCTCTGCTCAAGGAAGTCGGCCAGAAATTCAAATCTGGCGAACAAATTGCCTCCCTCGAGTTGGAGCAACTGGAGCAACAGAAATCCGACGTTGAAAAGTCAATTGAGGAAGCACAGGGGGTTCAGGGGAATCAGGCCAGCCTTGGGCAGCTTCAGGCTCAACTGGCAGCTGTTGAACTGGAACTCGAAAAAGGAAACCTGGTCGCGCCCTACGATTGCGTCATCGCGACACAAAACGCGGCGGTGGGTGACCTGGTTTCTCCGCAATCGCCAATCGTCACGATCGTTGAAGAACTCCCTGTTCTCGTTGAAGCAAATCTTCCGCTGGAGATTGCTCAGGGACTGGATGTTGGAAGCACGGTGTGGATCGTCATTGGCGAGGATTCGGTTAAGGCTGCTGTTAAGAGCCAATCGCTTTTTGAGTCAACGGTGGGAAGCCGGATCGTTTCATTTCAGGTGACGGATCCCATTGAGCCAGCAAGTTGGTCGTTTGGTCAGACGGTGAAGATTCTGTTCCTGACTTCTACCGACAATACCGGATACTGGATTCCGGTCTCAGCTCTGGCCCGCGAATCAACCGGACTCTGGTCGGCCCTTGTGGCGACGAAGGGGGCTGTGGCTGAGTCGGAATCGAATGTCAGTACCTTCCAGGTTCGACGCAAGATGCTTGAGATCGTGCAACTTGAAGACGAATGGGCGCTGGCACAAGGTAGCCTTGGCGATGGCGAATTTGTAATCGTAAACGGGACGCACCGAATCGTGCCGGGGCAAACAGTTAAAACAGTCGATGTGTCGGAGCGGTTTACGAAACCGGGTTCAGGAGACGGCGAGTGATCGCAACGTTTCTGTACAAGAATCCGCGGATCCTGTTGCTTTTGATCGGCACGATTGTGGTTGCCGGTTTGACGTCGCTGACGGTGATGCCGCGGCTTGAAGATCCCATTCTTGGCAAACGGGTTGCCGTTATCAGCACCGTTTTCCCGGGTGCCGACGCCAGTCAGGTCGAAGCTTTGGTCACGATTCCGATTGAGGAGTTGCTGACCAGTGTTGCTGAAATCAAGCAGGTTCGATCCAACTGCCGAACGGGTATCTCCAATATCGTCGTCGAACTCAAGGATGAAGTCGACGATGTTGAACGGGTTTGGACGCTGCTGCGAAGTCGCATCACGGACGTCAGTGGTCGCTTGCCGGAGTCCTGTTTTGATCCGCAGTTGGAGGTGTTTCCACTGAAAGCCTATTCGGCAATCATTGCGATCAAGTCCAGCAGTAACCCTGATGACGTTTCGCTTTCACGTCGCCTGGCAAAGCAACTTCGCAATCAGATTCTTGAAATTTCGGGAACCGGGAAAGTCGATGTGTTTGGAGATCCGGGCGAACAACTCGTCGCCGAACTTGATCCTGCAACTCTGGCTTCGTTGAATACTTCGCTGGCTGCGATCGCTTCTCAAATCAGGCAGGAAAACTCAAAACAACCCGGCGGCCACCTGCGCAACGACGGAGCTGCAACGCTTGTCGATATTGAGAAACCCGACTTGCCCAGCAACCGGATCGCCAACGTACTGGTTTCGCACGGTAGCAGTGGGCAGTCAATCGCGCTCTCGCAGATCGCCAATATTGAGAAACGGTTACTGGACCCCGCTGGCAATCTGGCGCTGGTCGATGGCCAACGTGCGATTGTGCTTGGAGCGTTCGCCAACGACGACCAGCAGATTGACCGATGGGCGACTGGATTGGAATCAGTGATCGAAAGTTTCAACCTGGATTACTCCGAAGAAGCCGAAGCCCGGATTCTGTTTTCGCAACAGAGACACATCAATCAGCGAATGTTGACACTGGTGCAGAACCTCGGTGTCGGTACCGCTGCAGTGGCGCTGGTGGTTCTGCTGTTGATGGGGTGGCGCAGCATGCTGGTGGTTGGAATGGCTTTGCCCCTGTCGGCACTGATGGTGATCACGGGCATGCGAGCCCTTTCGATTCCGATTCATCAAATGTCAGTGACAGGATTGATCGTGGCGCTCGGGCTGCTGATCGATAATGCGATCGTGATCGTGGAAGAAGTTCGAACACGGATCGTCAATGGTGAATCTCCACAGCAGTCCATCACAGGTTCGGTGCGTCATCTCGGCATGCCATTGTTTGGTTCAACGTTGACAACCGCGTTGGCATTTCTGCCGATTGCGACTTTGCCGGGCCCCTCGGGTGAGTTCGTAGGTTCGATTGCCGTGAGTGTCATTCTGGCGATTTGCGCTTCCTTTGTGCTGGCGATGACGCTGATTCCGCCGGTCAATGCATTGCTCAATATTAACCCACACCAACGTGGGCTGGTCAGCTACGGAATAAAGATCGGCGTGCTGCAAGAGATCTACGAAAGGTCGTTGAGTTGGGTTTTTCGGTTCCCGCTGGTTGGAATCCTGCTTGGAATCGTATTGCCGATCGTCGGGTTTGCGGTCGCCCGGAAATTGCCTCAGCAGTTCTTTCCCCGATCGGATCGGGATCAGATTCAAATCGAAGTCGAACGGTCAGCTCGTGATTCCATTTCGGCTGTCCGCTCATCGGTTGATTCAATTCGAAAAGTGGTTTCCGAAAACGAGAATGTGAAACGCCAGCACTGGTTCCTGGGCGGCAGTGCACCGACGTTCTACTACAACGTTGTGCCACGCCGTAGAGGCACGGCGTTTTATGCTCAGGCGATTGTGGATGTTGGCGATGGCCTGGCGACCGACGATGTCGTCAACGATCTGCAGGAAGCTATCGACGCAAGCGTACTTGATAGTCGCGTGATTGTTCGGCAACTGGAGCAGGGCCCACCTTTTGATGCTCCGATTGAAGTCCGTGTGGTCGGGCCGGACCTGGCAACGCTACAACAGATTGGGTCGCAATTGCGGCTGCTGTTGAGTCAAACGCCCAACGTGATTCATACACGATCGGATTTGGAAGAAACGATACCCAAGTTGACTCTGGATTTTGACAAAGTGCTTACGAAAAAATCAGGGCTTACCGAGACCCAGATCGCAGCTCAACTTTACACGACTTTGGAAAGTGCACCTGCCGGAGAGATCTTTGACGGCAATGAAGAACTTCCGATAGTGGTCAAACTTGATTTCGACGGTGACTCAAAACTGGACCTGCTTTCGGCATTGCAGTTGACTTCGCCTGGACGTCGACCGCCGCCGCGTGGTGCAGGACCTCCCACGGGACGACCTCCCACGACATCGGCCAACCCGACAGTGGCCAGCCTGGCAAACTTTGAGCTCAAGTCAGATGTTGGTGCTGTGGTTCGAATTGATGGACGACGTGCGAACGAAGTCAAAGCTTACATTCGGGCAGGCGTTTTGCCTTCGACGGTTCTGGATGATTTCAGGCAGCGATTGGCAAATGCGGATTTCGCAATGCCAGCTGGTTACGACCTGGAACTGGGTGGAGAAACGGAGCAGCGATCCAACGCGGTTAACAGTTTGATCGCCAATGCGATTGTGTTGTTTGCGCTGATGTTGTTAACGCTGGTCGCATCCTTTCATTCGTTTCGCTGTGCCATTATTGTTTCGGTCGTGGGAGGGCTGTCGATTGGCCTGGGACCGTTGGCACTTTCGGTTTTCGGTTTTCCATTTGGATTCATGTCGATCGTCGGGACGATGGGTTTGGTTGGCGTGGCGATCAACGATTCGATCGTGGTTCTGGCAGCCATCCGCAGCAATGATTCGGCTCGCTGCGGAGACTCGGAATCGCTCGTCGGCGTGGTCTCCGGCTGCACTCGACATATCATCGCCACCACATTGACGACGATCGTTGGGTTCACTCCGCTGATACTTGGCGGCGGAAAATTCTGGCCGCCGCTCGCGATTACGATCGCTGGAGGCGTTGGCGGGGCTACGTTTCTGGCACTCTATTTCGTGCCCGCATTGTATTTGCTGCTGCATCGAAAACGGGAGCTGGATAACTTTGAGACGGCCCAAAACGTGAGCCCAGGTCACATTCAGGAGGCGTGAAGTTATTCGCCCAACTACAATTACGGTTCAAATCGCCTACAATTGAGGGTCAAGTTATGCACCTGGATCGTTTACACTCATAGATATGTTGACCGAAAAAGTAAATGTTGTTTCTGGCAAAGAGCTGTCGCTCGCCGGGAACAAGGAATCGATCCAGACGATTGTTGCGGTCGCCAAAAAAGAATTGGCAATTTCGATCAAAGACGACGAGTCTCTTCGTGAACGCATCGCGGCTTCTTCACGTACCGTGGCCCAGGCGGTTTCTTCCTGCGAAAAAATCTATGGCGTTACGACTGGCTTTGGAGCAATGGCCGGCGAAGAAATTTCTTCCTCACACGCGGCGGCGTCGCAGGACAACTTGCTTTCCTTTCTGGCAGCTTCAGCCGGATCGCCAATTGATTCTCGTCATGTCCGGGCAGCAATGATTTTGCGAGCCAACGTTTTGCTGCGTGGTTGCTCGGGTGTGCGAATGGAGATCATCGATCGCCTGGTTCGATTCTTTAAGGCCGACGCCACTCCGGTCGTACGTGAGCTCGGTTCGATCGGTGCCAGCGGCGATCTGGTTCCATTGTCAGCAATCGCGCGAGCCATCACCGGCATCGGGCATGTCAAAGTCCAGATGGGCGATCGAGTTGTCGATGGAGCTGAAGCGCTTCGTGAACTTGGATTGAAGCCACTTCAATTGCAGCCCAAGGAAGGTCTTGCGATCATCAACGGGACGTCGTTCTCTTCTGCGATCGCAGCCAATGCAAGCTACGAAGCCCGCAGCTTGATGGCGCTGACGGTTGGAACACAGTCGTTGATGCTACGTGCACTGCTGGTCAATGAAAGCCCGTTTGACGATTTCGTTCATCAACACAAACCGCACCCCGGTCAAATCTGGACAGCAAAGATCTCAAAACGTTGGCTTGCCGAAGGCCGAGAGCACACCAACGGTAAACCGATCAAAGTCCAGGATCGCTATTCGCTGCGATGCCTGCCTCAATACATGGGCCCGATCGTCGAAGGTATTGCACGCATCAATCGGGTCGTCGAGACGGAGATGAATTCTGTTTCCGATAACCCGATGATTGATCCGACTTCGGGGCAGTTTTATCAAAGTGGAAATTTTCTCGGCCAGTACGTTGGCATCGCGATGGACGATCTGCGCCGGTTCATCGGACTGATGGCCAAGCATCTCGATGTGCAAATTGCGTCGCTGGTCACGCCCGAATTCAGTGGCGGGCTGACTCCGTCGCTTCGCGGCAACGAATCGCTTTCCTACAACATGGGGCTCAAGGGGTTACAGATCACAGGCAACTCGATTATGCCCATGTTGACCTACAACGCCAATCCGCTGGTCGAACATTTCCCGACTCACGCCGAACAGTTCAATCAAAACGTGAATGGGCTGAGTTGGGGCGCGGCGAATTTGGCCTGGAAGTCAGTCGAACTGTTCCAGCAATATTCGGCCATCGCGTTGATCTTTGGAGTTCAGGCTCTCGATATGCGGGCTAAATCCAGCTACGGACATTACGACGGAAGGAAAGTGATTGGCGACCAGGCCCGGCCACTTTACTCGGCGGTTTACGAAGTTCTTGATTCTTCGCCTGGTCAGGACAGGCCATTCCTGTTCGACGATTCCGATCGTTGGCTGGAACAGGATATAGAAGCCCTGCACCAGAATATTCGGGATGAGGGCGCGGTGGTTGAAGCCGTCAAGCCAATTCTTGATTCGTTTGAACACAGTTTTTTGCAAGGAACTCAATAAAGCGTCAAAACAGAACTTCGGTTTGTCGTCCTGGCTTTAGCCGGCATTCTGTCTGAGGACAGTTCCACAAACCTCCACTTCAACTTGATAGATCAGAAGCTGCGTTGGCGAGACTTCGCGCGACTGCTTTTCCGGAAGCCAAAGAATGAACATCTGCGAACACCTAACCGCTACGGCCAAACTGTTTCCTGACAAGGAGGCGATTGTATTCGAAGGCCGTCGGTTTACTTTCGCAGAACTCGATTCAATGTCGCGTTCGGTTGCTGGATTGTTAGCCGAGGCAGGCGTGGCACAAGGCGATCGAGTTGCGATCATGATGCCTAACGTCCCAGCGTTTGTTGTCTGGTATTATGCGACGCTGAGAATTGGAGCCATCGCAGTTTCCATCAGCACTCGACTTGCGGCGTCGGAAGTTTCGTTTCTGGTCGAAGATTGCCAAGCCAGGATCTTTGTCGCGTTGGCCGAGACACTGGACAAACTGAAATCTGATTTGCCCGCTTGCGTCGCCAACCGTTATGCGTCTTCGGATCCGGGCGACCTTTGCAATGGTGAACCGCTGGCGCAACCGTCGCCTGCGTCGGAGAAATGGATCGACGCCGCGCCTGATGATCCCGCGTTGATCCTTTACACATCAGGCACAACGGGATTCGCCAAAGGCGCGACGCTTTCGCACATGAACGTTCGCTCCAATGTTCATGCGTTCAATCATTTGTGCAACATGCAATCGAAGGATCGCATTTTGTTGGCCGTGCCGTTGTTTCACTGCTTTGGTCAAAACGCGCTCCTGAATTCGGCTCTTAATGTTGGAGCGACGCTGGTTTTGCAGCGAAAGTTTGATCCATCAGAAGCCAAGCAGTTGATCGCCGAAGAAAGCGTCACCCAGCTTTACGGCGTGCCGATGATGTTCCAGCTATTCCAGGACAGTTTTCAGCCAGCCGAATTGAGCACGGTTACCTATTGTTTCTCGGCCGCCGCAACATTGCCGATTCAGGTCGGTCAACGTTGGCAGGAAAAGTTTGGATTGCCGATCCACGAAGGCTATGGACTGACTGAGACTTCGCCGTTTGCGAGTTACAACCATCGGAATAAATTCATCCCCGGTTCGATTGGGACGCCGATTGACTGTGTGGAGATGAAAATTGTTGACACCGAAACTGGTGCGACTTGCGCGCCAGGCGAACTGGGCGAGATCGCGATTCGTGGTCCAAACGTAATGCTTGGTTATTGGAATCGCCCCGACGACACCTCTGCAGCAATCAAAGGCGGTTGGTTTCACTCGGGAGACATTGGCCGTATCGACGAAACCGGTTTTTTTTATATCGTCGACCGAGTCAAAGACATGATTTCCGTTGGTGGGCAGAAAGTCTATCCGGCAGAAGTCGAACGCGTCCTGCTCGATCACTCCGACGTTTCGCAGTGTGCGGTTGTTGGAATTCCAGATGATGTCTTTGGCGAGAAAGTTGTCGCGTTTCTGGTCGCAGGTGCTTCTGGGAAAGAGGCCGATGATCAATTGAATGCCAGCGTGCAAAAGCTCGCTTCAGAAAATCTTGCCAACTACAAAGTGCCTCGCGAGTTTGTCGTGATCGACGAACTGCCGCGTAATCCATCCGGCAAAATCCTCAAGACAAATCTTCGCGAGATGGACATCGCAGGAGTTAACCTCGGCGTGTCTGAACAAAGTGAGGAATCGTCGGCTGATTCAGCAGTTGTATCTTCTGCAAAACTTCGCCCTCCTACGCTTCGCAAACAACTTCAGTCAGCTTTCGCTGCCGACCAGCCAAAAGTTTCACTCAATTTCGTGCAGGGCTTGGTCCAGTCCATCACCGGATCAGAAGAACGACCTGAATCCGATACCCGATTCCTGGACGCGGGATTCGATTCATTGATGGTCGTGGAAATGAGTTCGCAGATTCAAGTCGAACTTGGACCGGAAAACGAAGTTCCCGCGACTCTCGTTTTCGACTATCCGCGACTCAGTGACCTGGCCGATTTTTTATTGAAGACGGTCAGCGCCGATAAAGCAGCCGACAAGAGCAAGACACAACTTCAACCACATGGCAACGCGTTCCAAAAACTAACCGATGTTTCGCAACCAAATTCTACAACGGGACAGGAAGTCGCCTCAATGTCAGAAGAGCAGGCACTGGAAGAGTTGATGAAAGAACTGGAAGCATAAAATACAAGCCCGAAGCGCAAGCGAGTGAATTTTCCGCATATCGAGTTCACTCGCTTGCGCTTCGGGCTTGTACCTAAAACGATACCACCGCATTAAAAACGCATGACAACTGATTCCCAAAACCTGTCTCCGAACAAACAGGCTCTGCTCAAGATCCGTGAGTTGAAGCAGCAACTTGCGGACGCGCAATCCAACTCAGGCGAACCGATCGCGATCGTGTCGATGGCCTGTCGTTTTCCCCGCCACTCCAACACCCCTGAAGCGTTCTGGCAATCGTTACTCGATCAAACCGACGAAGTTGGTGACATTCCTGACGACCGTTGGGACCTGGATGCCTTCCACGATGATGACCCTGAAGTGCCCGGAAAGATGTATGCTCGTCGCGGCGTGTTTCTGGAAAACATCGATCAGATGGATCCTGAATTCTTCGGCATCTCACCACGCGAAGCGACCTGGGTCGATCCACAACAGCGGTTGCTGATGGAAGTTGGTTGGGAAGCGATCGAGCGAGCTGGCTGGAAGCCCGAATCAATCGGTGAATCCACAGGCGTCTTTGTCGGCTGGATGCATAACGATTATCAAAACGAAGCCAGCGATTCGTTTCTGAACCTCAACCCATACATCGCAACCGGTGCCGCGGGAAGTTTCCTTTGTGGAAGGCTGGCGTATTACCTTGGCCTACAAGGGCCCAGCGTCGCGGTCGACACAGCCTGTTCTTCATCGTTGGTGGCACTGCACCTGGCGATCCAGAGTTTACAGAGACGTGATTGCGATCAGGCACTTGTCGGTGGTGTCAACGCGATCTGTTCACCGACGACCAACATTTTGACTTGCAAATTAAAAGCCCTCTCGCCCACTGGTCAGTCTCGTGCGTTTGATGCAGCTGCCGATGGGTACCTGCGTGGCGAAGGTTGCGGTGTCGTGACATTGCGGCGACTATCGGACGCGCAAGCCAACGGCGATCCGATTCTGGGAATCATTCGCGGCTCAGCCGTCGGGCATAACGGATTCAGCAGTGGGCTGACTGCTCCCAATCCAAAATCACAAACAAAAGTTATCCGCCAGGCCCTTGAGCGAGCCGGTGTTGAACCCGCCGACGTCGCCTATCTCGAAGCCCATGGAACGGGAACCGAGCTTGGTGATCCGGTTGAAATCCAGGCCGCTGCTGCGGCGCTGACTCAGGAACGTTCGCCAGAAAATCCATTACTCGTTGGCTCAGTCAAAACCAACATCGGCCACCTCGAAGCTGCTTCGGGAATGGCTGGGTTGATCAAAGTTCTGCTTGCGATTCAAAACGACAAGATCCCGGGGCAGCTGAACTTTGAAACACCCAACCCACATATTCCGTGGGACAAAATTCCCGTCAAAGTCCTCACTGACGCTACCGACTGGCCCGAATCCGGTCGCAGGATTGCCGGTGTCAGTGCGTTTGGCATGAGCGGCACGAACGCGCATGTAGTGATCGAGGCGCCTGATGTTACCGCTACGCGAATTCCGAATAACTCGCAGGAATCACAGTTGATCGTACTGAGCGGGAAAAGCGAATCCGTTGTGCAAACGTTGGCCGAAGAATACGCGGACGCGTTGACATCGGATCAGTCGCTGAAGCTCCGTGATGTCGCATTCACATCCGGCACTGGTAGAAGTCACTTTGAACACCGCGCCGCTGTGGTTGCCAAAGATCACAACGAAGCAATCCAGCGTTTAAAAAAGATTTCACGAGAAACGACGTCTGGTAACTCCTTTATCGGAAGCGGTCGTCGAGCCCCGAAAGTCGCCTGGCAATTTACCGGTCAGGGTTCGCAGTACGTTGGCATGGCCAGGTCCCTTTACGAATCTCAACCTGTTTTCCGGGACGCGATTGACCGCTGCGAAGCCCAGTTGCAACCGCTGCGACAGGAGTCGCTTACCGAAGTCCTGTTCGAAAACGAAACCAGGATCCACAACACACACTGGACGCAGCCCGCGATCTTCGCCGTGCAAATGGGACTCGCCCAACTGTTGCAACACTGGGAGCTCAAGCCCGATGTAGTGCTTGGCCATAGCGTTGGACAATACGCAGCGGCCTGTGTTGCTGGCATCATGTCATGGGAAGACGGCTTGCGTTTGATCAGTGAACGCGGCCGGCTGATTGGCGAGCTTCCTGCTGGCGGAAAAATGATGGCTGTCTTTGCTCCGCTCGATATCGTCACCAAACAAATTGAAACCGCTGCCGATGTTTCCCTTGCCGCGCTAAATGGAACGCATGTCGTTGTCAGCGGCACCGAGTTGGCGATCGGCGAATTGGAATCCCGATTTTCAGAACAGAGCGTTCGCACCAAACTGTTGCAGACGTCGCATGCATTTCACTCGTCGCTGATGGAGCCGGCACTTGAGCCGTTTCAAAAGTTCGCTGACGGCATCACATTCAGTCCGGCCCAACTGCCGCTGATCTGCAACGTTTCCGGTAAACCGTTAACGGTCGATCAAACGCTCGACGGAGAATATTGGGCGCGTCATATCCGTGAAGCCGTCCGTTTCTCCACGGGTATCGAAGCCGCTGCTGAACTCGGTTGCGAAGTCATTCTTGAGCTTGGCCCGCAATCGGTTTTGACTCGCATGGCGACTGCAAACTGGAAGCGCCCTGCTGGATCGCTGATTAGTTGCCTGCAGAAAGATGCCGACGATGTCGAATCAATTTTGAAAGCGGTCGGGCAGCTTTACGTTCAAGGATCGACACCGGACTTCGCAGCGATTCACGACGACCAGAGCGGGCAAACTCCTCGTCGGATTTTGCTACCGACGTATCCGTTTGAGCGACGAAGGTTTTGGGGGCCGGACAAACCGCGAGCCTTTCACGCCGAGTATCACACGGCTCATCCGTTGCTTGGCGGAGCCGTTTCACTTGCGGGAATCGAAAACGAATCGAGATATGAAAGTTTTGTGGAGCCTGACAGTCCGCCGTGGTTGCCCGATCACGAAGTCATGGGCAACGTTGTTTTGCCCGGTGCAGCTTACGTTGAGATGGCGTTGGCCGCTGCTGGCTCTGATCAGGTCGCCGACATCGTTTTTGAGCAGCCACTTCGCCCAACGTCGCGAACGAGCCTGCAAACGATTGTGCGCAAAACGGAAGACCAGCAAACGATCGAAGTCTTTTCTTCGCCCGCCAATGCCAGGAGTTGGACTCGGAACTTCACCGGCAAGATCGTTTCAAGTGAGAATTCACCGCTCGATCTGATCGACCGCGCCGCGTTGGAAGCCGCATGTACTGAGTCGGCAACGCCCGCGGACTTTTATCAGAAAATGTCGCAGCTTGGTCTGAACTACGGTCCCAAGTTCCAAACGATTGATTCATTGCGGTATTCGGAAACCGAAGTCCTCACGCAGCTTAAAACCAATGGCGACGTTCGCGGGTTTACGATTGCTCCGACGTTGCTCGACGGTGCATTGCACTCGCTGGCCGTCGGACTGCTGCGAGAAGACGACGGTCATTTGTTTTTGCCCGTTGGAATCGGGCGAGTTCGTTGTTTGCAGACGATCGAAAATGAAGTCTGGTGTCACGCTCGCTGGAATCAGAATGAGGGCAAAATTCGAACGGCGGATTTGGTTTTGTTCAATGAAGCAGGGCAGGTCGTTGCGGAGATTGAAGAACTAAAGGTTCAGCAGGTCAGCATCGCGGCGCTGCGGCAAATGAGTGGCAGCGGATCGGAACGTTTGATTTTCGAATTGAATTGGGAACGCTTGCGCCTGCCCGCGGCCAGTGCGGAGAACAGAGATTGGTTGATCATTCGCGGCCAAAACGACAGCGTTGCTCCACGTGTTGTGGCGGAACTGGAAACAAAAGGACATCGCGTTGTTGAATTGGAGATCGGAAGCCAGAGCGGAATGAAACAGGAGTCCGAAAACCGGTTTTCAATGTGCAGTGAGTCGCCTGAGAACTGGAGTGCGCTTTTCGATCAATTGTCTACGGATGACCAACCTTTCGCGCCGCAGGGCATCGCCTGGTTTACAACTGCCAGCCAGGAATCGCGAACCAGAGAAAACTGTACCGGACTGTTGAATCTGACTGCGACGCTCGCGGTTCGTGGTCAGCGGCGAATTGAGTGTGGGTTGCAACTGATCACGACGGATGCGATCGCCAGCGATGATTCAGAAGCTGTTGATCCCAATCAAACACAGTATTGGGGACTCGGACGCGTCATCGGAGCCGAACAGCCGGAGTTTCGTTGCCGCTTGATCGACGTTGGTTCTGGCGAGATTGAAAACCCGGAAACATCGACTGCGGTTCTGGAAATTTTGCTCACCGAAACGCGGGACAATCAGTTAGTCGTTCGTGACGGCCAGTTTATGGTTCCGCGGATGAAACGGACTTCGGTCAACAGGAAAAGCAAAACAGAATTTGAAGTCAACGCCGAAGGTAGCTTTCTGGTCACGGGTGGCTTGGGAATGCTGGGTCGACAAGCCGCGAAATGGCTTGCTGAAAACGGGGCGACGGAGGTTGTGCTGGTTTCAAGACGCTCTCCCGATGAATCGACGCAATGTTTTCTCGACACGATCAAAGAGGCAGGCTGTAAAGTTATCGTTCATTCGGCTGATATGTCTTCACGCGATGATGTTGAAAAAATGTTGTCCCGTTTTGGTGATGATCTCAAACCGCTTTCGGGAGTCATTCACGCGGCGGGAGTTTTGGACGACGGTTTGATTGGAGATCAATCGTGGGAGCGATTTGAAAAGGTGCTCGCGCCCAAAGTCAGTGGAGCCAGCTTGCTGCACGAGTTCACGAAAACTCTCGAACTGGACTTCTTCGTCCTCTACTCTTCTGCCGCATCGGTTCTCGGATCACCCGGGCAAAGCAATTACGCAACCGCCAACGCATTCCTTGACGGGTTGGCCTGGCAACGACGCGCACTTGGCCTTCCTGCGACGAGCATCAACTGGGGGCCGTGGACTGAAGGAATGGCAGACGACGAGCGAATCATCAAGCGACTGGCTTTGTCCGGCATCACGCCACTTACGATTTCCGAAGCTCACTCAGCGATGGAAAGAATGCTTGTCGACGACGTTGTCCAGGCGACCGTCATGGATGTCCAGTGGCAACGAATGAGAATGGGACTCGGCGGAGAGTCGCCTGCGATGCTTGATGGTCTCGTTGCTGGAAAACGAAAGGTGTCCAAAGGCGATTCGGAGTTGGTCGGTCGGTTGAAACGGCTTCGTGGGCCGGCTCAAAGAGAATTGCTGCTGGGTACGATTCGCGATTCGTTGCAGGGAATCCTTTCGACACCCGATGCACCGGAAACGGATCGACCACTGATCGAAATGGGATTGGACTCGTTGATGGCAGTCGAATTCGGAACGGAGCTTCAGCAAATGCTGGGTGATGATTTCGAAGTCGGTCCGACGATGTTGTTTGACTATCCGACGATCGATGCGATCACCGATTTTGTTCTGGAGTTGGTAGCCAACCAGGCAGAGGCTGGAACTCCGGCTGTAGCAGCCGTCACCGATCAGCCGCTCCAGCAAGCGGCGCGAGTACGCGAAGATGTGGCAATCGTCGGCATGAGCTGCCGGTTTCCTGGTGCAAACAATGTCGACGAGTTTTGGGATAACCTGATCAACGGTGTTGATTCGGTGTGTGAGATTCCTGCCGATCGCTGGGATATGGATCGGTTTTACAGTGCCGATCGCGAGCCGGGCAAAATGTACACACGCGAAGGTGGCTTTCTCGATGACATTGCGAATTTCGATGCGGCGTTCTTTAACATCTCTGATCAGGAAGCGTGCTGGATTGACCCGCAACACCGTATGCTGCTGGAGAACAGTTACCGGGCGATGGAGGATGCCGGGATCTCACCGCACCCGCTGACGGATTCCAACGTCGGCGTGTTCATGGGAATCATGGGGCAGGACTATGCTTTCATTCCGACGATGGACGACATCGACGTTGTTAAACAGTTTCAGGGAGCCGGGCTTTCGCACAGTGCGGGCGTAGGACGAATCAGTTATGTGTTTGGTTTCGAAGGGCCGAGCATCGCAGTTGATACAGCCAGCAGTAGTTCGTTGGTTGCGCTGTTTCAGGCAGTGCGAAGCCTGCAGGATGGAAACTGCAATATGGCATTGGCAGGCGGAGTCAACGCGATTCTTGCGCCGGTCAATTCATTGTTAATGTCCAAGGCAGGTTTGCTTTCACCCGAGGGTCGCTGCAAGTCGTTTTCGGCGGACGCAAATGGATTCGGTCGCGGCGAAGGTTGCGGAGTCGTCGTTTTGAAACGGCTTGGCGATGCCCAACGTGATGGCGATCGGATCATGGCGGTCGTTCGCGGTGGAGCCGTCGTTCATAACGGTTTCAGTGGCGGGATTACGTCGCCCAGCGGCAAGGCTCAGACACGCGTGATCAGTGATGCTTTGAAGGACGCGGGAATCGCGCCGTCGCAAGTTCAGTATCTCGAAGCCCATGGAACTGGAACCGAATACGGCGATCCAATGGAGCTGGGGGCCGCGTCGGGTGTCTACGGGAAAGGGCGAAAGCCGGATCAGCCATTGTTGGTTGGTTCAGTGAAAGCCAATATCAGTCACCTGGAAGCCGCTGGCGGTGTCTCGGGTTTAATCAAGACGGTGTTGTCGATTCACAAAGGCGTGATTCCGCCGCAGGCTCATTTTGACAAACCGAGTCCACACATTCCGTGGCAGCGGATGCCGGTGAAAATGGTGACCGAGCCTACGCCTTGGCCGGAAGTCGAAGAGCGAAGAGCCGGGATTACGGCGTTGGGGTTGGTTGGAACCAACGCGCATATTGTGTTGAGTTCTGCACCCGACGATGCAGTGAAGATGGATACCAGTTTGCCTGGCGATGGTTCAGACGTTCGATCGAGCGATCAACCAGGGCGTACGGCGGAGTTGTTGGTGTTGAGTGCGCGAAACGAAAATGCCCTTTCGCAGTTAACGTCGGATTATCGTGAATTCATCGAGCAAAATTCCGCGATCCGTTTGGCCGATGTATGTCACACCGCCGCCAGTGGTCGTCGCCATTTTGAGCATCGTGTTGCTTTGACAATCAAGTCGCCTGAAGATGCGATACAGAAACTGAATGAACTTGTTGGTGGGAACTCTGCCTCGACGCTCAATGGCCTACGTGCCGCCGGAGCAAACGGTTCAGGAAATGGAGCACATCATCACTTCGAAGGCATTGCTCAAGGTGTTTGCAAAGCAGCGCCCAGGGTTGGCTGGTTTTTTGCTGGAATGCTTTCGGCTGATGACAGTTTTGCTCACGATCTGTTTGCCACCGAGCCTGTATTTCGTGAAATGATCGGAGAGTTTGATCAACGGTTGATGTCGCATTTGTCGCAGACTCAGCAATCAGTTTTCCAACTGCAAGCGTGGCTTGGTGCGGAAGGAGCTGATTCGGAATCGGCGGTGCCTGCGGATGTTAAACAGTTTGTGTTGCAGGCAGGGTTGGCAAAGATATGGCTTCAGTGGGGCGTTGAACCAGATGTGGTGCTTGGATTTGGCGTTGGACAATATGTTGCGGCTTGTATGGCTGGCTGTCTTTGCTTCAACGATGCTTTGTTGCTGGTTCTTGAACGCGGCAAAGTTGTTTCTGGTGGTGACGTAACGCCGAACGAAGAATCTCTGAATGCGTTTGAGGCTTTCGCAGACCAGTTTAACTATTACCCACCCAACATGTCGTTGATCTGCAGCATCGGTGGGAATGTCGTTCCAGTTCACAAGTCGCTCGGCGGTAGCTACTGGCGGGAGCATTGTAGCGCCAAGCCAATGCTGCCGGAGTCGGTTGCGACGTTGAGTGGGATGGATTGCGATTTTGTGTTGGAGCTTGGTGTGGGCGATTGGGGCGATATCGCGACACTTGAATTTGGTGCGACTCGTTTGAAAAGTCTGAGTTCCAATCAGGATGCTTCAACGTCGCTGCTGAGTGCCCTTGGGAAGTTGTATGCGGGCGGTGTAAATCCATGCTTTGCAGCTTTGAGCCAGTATTGGGAACGAAATCGCCTCAGTTTGCCGACTTATCCGTTCCAGAAAAAACGCTATTGGATTACAGAGATTGATGATCATGTTAAGGACGAGGAGTTTGTGCAGGTTGAAGTCAGGAAAGAGGAAATGGCATAGGAAGTAAGAGCAAGTGTTTGTTGGTAGCCTCACCGGAAACGCTATTGATCCCACACGCAAAAACCTACATTTGAAAATTCGAAACCAAGAATGATTTCCAACAATAACCAATA
Source organism: uncultured Pirellulaceae bacterium (assembly GCA_964446085.1). Taxonomy (GTDB): domain Bacteria; phylum Planctomycetota; class Planctomycetia; order Pirellulales; family Pirellulaceae; genus Mariniblastus. The sequence goes on along the minus strand of CAYUNP010000002.1, from coordinate 36,854 downwards.
CGATGTCGCAATACTGGGTGGCGGTCTGGCTGGACTAACGCTGGCCAGACAGTTGCTGATGAAGCGGCCCGAGACCCGGATTGCCGTGATTGAAAAACGTCAGTTTCCGGTTTCTGAAACGACTCACAAAGTTGGTGAGTCAACCGTCGAGATTGGTGCGCATTATTTTGGGGAAGAGCTGCAGCTCAAAAAACATCTGACCGATCAGCAGTTGCCGAAATTCGGATTGCGATTCTTCTTCAAGGATGCTTGCCAGTCACTGGCTGAAGGAACAGAAGTCGGCGGGAGTACTTTTTTCTCAGCTCCCAGCTATCAGGTGGATCGTGGGCGGTTGGAGAACTATCTGGCCGAAACAGCCATCGAGATGGGCGCGACGATTATTTCGGGTTCACGAATTCGTAGCGTCGATCTGGTTTCTGCCACAGAGGAACCGGATTCGCGCGGACACAGTTTGACGTTTTTGAAAGATGGTTCCGAAGATTCGATCAACGCTCGCTGGGTTGTCGATGCCAGTGGGCGAGCCAGCTTTTTGAAACGAAAACTCAATCTCGAAGAAGATCTGAATCACGACATCAACGCCGTCTGGTTTCGTATTGATGCGGGGATCCAGATCGACAAGTGGTGTGACGATGCCAACTGGCAATCGTTGACGGGTAAGGTTCCGCGCCGTTGGCTGAGTACCAACCACCTGATGGGCGAAGGTTATTGGGTTTGGATCATTCCGCTGTCGACTGGTTCGACCAGTATTGGAATCGTGGCCGATCCAAGCATCCACTCGCTGCGAGATATCAACAGCTTTGAAAAATCAATTGCGTGGTTGGAGCAGCACGAGCCGGAGTGTGCTGACAGTATTCGACCGCACGTCGACAGGATGCAGGATTTTTTGGCGGTCAGGAAAATTTCGCGTGGAGCAAAACAGGTTTTTTCAGCTGACCGCTGGGGGCTGGTCGGTGAAGCGGCCGCTTTGCTGGATCCGTTTTATTCACCCGGTAGTGACTTCATCGCGATCGGCAACACGATGGTTGGCAAACTGATCGAAGAAGATCTGGCAGGCCGATCGATCCAACATCTGGCACCGACATTGCAAAGTGTGTTTTTGACTCTGTTTCAAAACAATTTGATCACCTATCGCGATCAATACCCACTCTTTGGCAACCCGCGCATCATGGCGCTCAAGTTTGTATGGGACTATGCAGTTTACTGGGGCTTCCCGGCGCTGTTGTATTTCCGTGGCAAGTTAACCGACGTCAGCTTCATTCAGTCTCAGTCCAAAGGCGTTGAAGAGATTCGGGACATGAATTTGAAGATGCAGGATTTCTTTCGGAAATGGTACGACGCCGATCCGACGGTCAATGCGAATGGAGCGTTTGTCGATCAGAGCCAGATCGAAATCATGACACGGCTCAATGCGGAGCTTCGTGAAGAGCTCGACGATGCGGCGTTGAAGGTTCGCTTTCAGGAGAATGTGGATTTGATTCGCGAGCTGATGTACGAAATTACGCAGCGCGTTCAACAGACTCAGCCGGAGGTCAGTATTGACATCCCGGCTCGTGGAGAGACAGAACATCATTTGGAACATGTGTTTGAATTGTTGAGTATTTAGGAACTGGTTCCTGGTGTCGGCTTTAGCGGAAATCGCTGCTGATGCATTCCGCCCAAAGGCGGCACTACAGACTTTTGAGCATAAAATTTGCGACCACGTTAAAGCGGAAATCAAAAATGCAAACGAATCAAACCAGCGACATCACAGTGCTTGGAGGCGGCCTTGCGGGACTGACGTTTGCGCTTCAGTGCCGACAGAAGTTGCCCAATGCTTCGATTACCGTGTTGGAAAAGCGCGAGCATCCGGTTCCCGAAGCGGCATTCAAGGTCGGAGAGTCGACTGTCGAGGTGGCAGCCTATTATTTCGGCGAAGTCCTGGGGCTGAAGCAACATATTCTCGACGAACAGTTGCCCAAACTCGGCCTCAGATTCTTCTTTCCTGCCGGTGACAACTCGCGCATCGAAGACCGATTGGAGCTTGGCGGGAAGCGTTATGCGCCGTGTCCCAGTTATCAGCTTGATCGTGGTCGATTCGAAAACTATCTGGCTGACCTTTGTCTGGAGCGAGGGATTGATTTTGTTCAGCGAGCGAAAATCAAAAACGTTGAGCTTGATGATCGAGGCAAAAAGCACACGGTTAGTTTTGAGGTGGATCGAAATCCCAAATCGGTTGAATCCCGTTGGGTAGTTGATGCGAGTGGCAGGCGGGCGTTTATCAAGCGACAGTTGAACATGCAAAAAGAATCACCGCACATTGGCAATGCGGCCTGGTTTCGGTTCAAGAAGCATATCAAGATCGACGATTGGTCCAGCGATAACCAGTGGCACGAAGGGCACTCCGGTAAAACGGCGCGGTGGTACAGCACCAATCACCTGATGGGGCAGGGGTACTGGGTTTGGTTGATCCCTCTGGCTTCGGGTTCGACGAGTATGGGCATCGTGGGGGCAGAAGAGTTTCACTCACTTTCCGATTTCAATTCCTTTGACAAAGCATTGGCGTGGTTGGAAAAGCACGAGCCGCAATGCGCATTGGCGGTTCGTGAGAACATTGATGAGCTACAGGATTTTCGCGCGATCAAACATTACGCTGTCGAGTGCGATCAGGTGTTTTCGTCGCAGCGATGGGGGATCACAGGAGAGGCCGGTTTCTTTCACGATCCGTTTTACTCTCCCGGAAGCGACTTCATCGGTTTTGCGAACACTTTCTTGACTGACCTGATTCACCGGGATTTGTCAGGGCAGGGGATTCGCATACGCGCGTTTTCGTACGATCGAATCTTTAAGCGGTTCTACTACGGAACGGCGACGGCATATCAGGATCAGTATCGAATGTTCGGTAATCCAACCGTGATGCCAACGAAGATTCTTTGGGACTATATGGTTTACTGGTCGATTACCGGTTTCATATTCATGCACGATCGGATGTGCCATCAAACGATGTACATGCGAAACCTGAGACGGCTGACGAAACTCGGCAAGCTCAACCATTTCATGCAGGATTTCTTTCGCAAGTGGCACGAGGTGACTAAAGATGTCGAGGCCGGTGGAACGGTCGACATTTCACAAATGCCATTGATTCGGGAATCCAATCAACGGCTTAAAGATCAAATGACCAACGGACAATTCAACAAACGATTTGGAATCAATCTGGCACAATTGGAGACACTTTGTTGTGAGATTGTGGCTCAATCAGGTTTGGCAATTGATCCACCGTTCAGGAAAAGTGCCGAGTCGATAGTTCGACACGGCGGCTTTGATTCCATTTTCTCCAGTACCGTTGCTTCTGACAACGAAAACATGGACCGCGAATTGGACCTTGCTGTGTCGAAGTAACCGAGTCGGACGCTCAGATTGTTTCTTTCAGTTGAATGTGGGAATTTTGACTCTCAGGATGCATCTAGGGTGGAACTGCGACACTTTTCGGAATTGGTAGTTCTGAAAGACGCAGCAGTGGTTAACTTATTTCTTTCAATTTGCCTTACAATGTGGGTCTGCGATCTTCGTTGTCGCAATTTTATGCAAACTCAAATCTGTTACCAACGATTGCCAACACCATGAAAACACTCTGCATCCAAACTGGAAAATTCCTCGTTCTGTTGGGCTTACTATTTGCCGCGGATACTTTGAATGGTCAGGTGATCTGGGATCGCGCTCAAATCGACCGGGTTCGAAACAAAGAGAATACTGATGACTCGGCAATTCGCGTCGCTTTGCAAAAGCTCAAGAAGACTGCAGATTTTGCACTGGAGATGGACCCCTATACGGTCATGGATAAGGAGATTCTTCCGCCCAGCAAAGACAAACACGATTATTTGAGCTTCTCCCGATACTGGTGGCCCGATCCTGACAAGGAAGATGGCCTGCCCTATATCCGTAAGGACGGCATCGTAAATCGTGAACTGATCGCCAACGGAGATCGCAATCGGTTGGGTAAGTTTTGTAACGACGTTCAGTCGCTTGGATTGGCAGGCTACATTTTTAAAGAGCCGCGTTACACCGAACGTGCAGCCAAACTGGTTCGGACCTGGTTTCTGGATGAGGCGACTCACATGAATCCAAATCTGAATTTTGGACAGGGAGTTCCTGGACGAGCGACCGGACGCGGCCCGGGGATTATTGATACCCGTGGGTTCATGTTGGTGCTGGATGCGGTCGAGTTGTTCGATGAAGCGCACTGGTCCGCTGAAGATCAGACAAAACTTCAAAAGTGGTTCGATGAATATCAGCAATGGTTGAACGAAAACCCATTGGGCAAGCATGAGCAGAAAGCCAAGAACAACCATGGTTCATGGTACGCGGCGCAGCGCGCCCGCTACGCGTTGTTCGCTGGTCGCAAGGACCTTGCCAGGGAAATTGTTCAGGGAGCCAAAGGACGTATCGAAAGACAATTTACAAGCAACGGCGACCAGGCCGAAGAACTCAAGCGAACACGATCGCTGCACTATTGCCTGTTCAATATTACCGCGCTATCGCGAGTTGCCCGCGTGGGAGATCAGCTTGGGGAGAACCTGTGGGAGTCTGAACCGGATCACGGATGCAATTTGAAAAAAGCACTCAGCGGACTGCTGCCTTTTTTGAAACGCGAATCGAAGTGGGAGTATCCGCAGATTGGCGAGGTCACTTTGTCTCCTTCTTCGCACACGACGATGCGACTGTTTTCCCGGCACTTTAACGATGACTCTTTTCGCCAGGCAGCAGCTGAAATTGAGGTTCGTCATCCTGAGCGAGACTTCTCTTGCCTGGTAGTTGGTGAGAAAAAGTAGTGTCTGCTGCGATGCCTGCCTGGCGGCATGTGCAATTAGAGGATGCTGATGAGAGCAATGACCGCCAGGGCGATGACGCCCAACAGGATTGGCAAGTAGATACGCGGAGAAATGTTCGACAGGTCATCGTCGTGGGTCAGGCAAGCGCTGTGATCAATGATCCAGTCTGGAAGTTGTCCTTTCACCGCATAGACTAATCCCAGTATGGAACCGATTCCAAGCAACAGTATGATGTGCAGGTTGCCAGCGCCTGCAAGAATCGACCAAGCGAGTAGCGCCAGCAGCAATAGCGACAAGGCAACGGCAGCGATTTGGTTGGAACTCATCGGAGATGGATCTTTCGCGACTGGAGAATTCAGGAAACCATGATGTTGCCGATAACGATAGCGAAAAGGCGCGGATAAAATCCTTGTCGCATCACGAAGCTGTCGATTAAAAATCGATCATACATTGATTGCAAGCGCAGAACCACATCGAAGGTTAGCCGTCATGGAATGCTGAGAAGGAGATACCATCATGGTATTCGGGGCGCACTTTCAATTCGACCGAGACTGGCTGTCTCAAGTTCATCTTTCGCTGAAGTAATTCACCAAGGGTAGCCATTCCGCTGTCGCGAAAGACTTGTGAATAGCAGCCTGGTTCACCGCAGCAATACGGAGCACCATCTGGAAGGAAACGCACCAATACGGATGCCACGATCCTCTCTGGTGGCGACCCCGAGGCGATGACGTTGCTGACGATGATAAAAAAACGCCTTTTGTCCAGGTCCCCCGCTTCGCGAATGCCTGATTCAAGAAGTCGAATCAACTCAGCTTGTGACTGTTTGGAAGGCATGGAAAAGTTTGATCAATGATGATGGAGAGTTTCGAGCAACTAATGGTACGTGATTGCAGCAACGCATTCAAATCCGGCGTCGTCACTGGTTGAACTGTATTGATCCGGCGTCCACTCTCTCTGCGTTGCCATTGATGTCGCGCCATCGGAAATCGTTATCACGGATCAACTTTTCCGCGGGTGAAAACCAGGACTCAAGAAGTAACTGTTGGGGTTCGGTCAAAGTGCTGCCTTGGGGGGTGCGGTTCTTCGAGACGACCAACAGTCGGTACTCGCGACCCTGATCGACCAGCACTTCAAACTTTCCATCAGAGTCGGCTCGGACAACAGCCCCGCCAGCGGTGTGAATGGCTTCAATTGTCGGATTGTCCAATGCAACGAACGTTTTGGGCATCACCAAGCCAGGTGTTTGGGGGGTGGGTGGTGACGAACTGCGAGGGAACAAGAGCACGACAGCGCCCTTGTCAGGGAATTCGTTTCCATTTTTCTGAAACGTAACCAGACCAGAAACTCGACAGTCCTCGACGTAGCCCACGAAAGACGGATTCGAATTGGCAACCTCGCCAGAAGTCGATGTGAGATTCCCCACCATCAAACCCAGCATAAAAAAAGTGGCTGCAGAAACTCCAAGTAACGCTGCTTGTCCGTAAATCAACTTTCGAGACACCCACAGGTAATTCTCGCGAACGGGTAAGTTGTCTGGCAGATTTTCGATAGCTTTACTCCCTGATTGATCCGATACACTATAATGCAAAGAGGGGCATGATCAGGAACCGGAGAGATGGCTATGGAACAGAAATCTTTAATTCCGTCTTTAGTGATTGCGGTATCTTTTTTGATTGGGATTGTCACCTGCAATTCCGATCGCGTTCTGGCGCAGCAAAAATTGCCCGTTACCGTCAATGTCAAGTCCGGCCATCGATTCGAAGGTCGACTCTCTGCGGTCAACGGCTATAGCACTAAAAATGTTCCAGCTGATTCAGGCGCCAGTTGTTTCAGGGTCGAAAACGGGCTGCAGCGAGTCTTCATCAGTAAGCACCACCTGGTCAATGAAGAACCTGTTCCGCTCAACATTCCGGAAATTGAGTTTTCAATTTGGCAGGATGCAATCAGGAACAAAGGCGCCTATCCCAGAAGCCAGATCGGGGCATTTGGGTTCAACGAATTTGGACACCGGGTAATCAGAGTCGACACGAAGCATGGTCCAAAGAATTTCGTGCAGGGTATCACAAAGATTACTCCTGAATACGTTCAGTTGAGTTCGCTCAAAACCGACGGACCCAAGACGTCTCTGACGATGAGTATTGGAACAGGTGCGGTTCCAGTCGAAACGATTCGAAAGTTGCTCCACAATCAGATCACCAACGGTAACAGCCCGGTTGAGTATCAGGAAATCTTTGGTTACTTCTTGCGTGCCCAACAGTTTGATGAAGCATTGAAAGAACTGGATCTCATTGAGAGACGGTTTCCGGAGCGCAAGGATCAGGTTAATCAGGATCGAGCGCGGGTTCGCCAGAGTCGGGCTCGACAGGTCGTACGAGAAATCAATAGGCGAATTGAGAGCAATCAAACTGATTTGGCGAAGGAGCTTGCCGGCGCCCACATGAACAAGGAAGGTGTTGCCCAAAATACTCTGATCGAGTTGCAGGATATACTCAGCAACATCGATGCAGCGGATGCAAAGGTTATTGAAGTACGCGAAAAGGTTTCCGAACTGGTGCAACAGTACCAGGGAGCTGGCAAGCCAACCGACCAGCAGAAAATGATGCTTCAGCAATTTCTGGCCGAATTGAATTCCGAACTTTCTCCTTCGAACGTTGCCCGACTTGATAGCTATTTGGTTCAAGCCAACGATGCGGCCCAGACGGATGAGCAGAAAGTTGCTCTCGCGATCAGTGGCTGGTTGCGCGGAAGTAACAATGCTGTGGCAAACTTTGCCACGACTGAGTCAATGTTTACGGTTCGTGATTTGATTCGGGCTTATCTTTCCGACGGTGACGCAGCGAAGCGGAAAGAGATCATCAAGCGACTGAAAGAGCTTGAGTCCGGTACTCCAGAGATTGTGGCCAGTATGTTGGCTCAGATGAAACCGATTGAGCATGACAAAGCGATTGCCGGTTACACCGGAGAGAAGCCCATCGAATTCAATGTCGTTGTTCCAGGCACCACCGCGAGGCCGGCCGATCAATCCTTTCGCGTTTTGGTGCATTTGCCGATCGAGTACGATCCTTATCGGCGCTATCCGTTGATGATTACGCTGCCCAACATTGGCGTGTCAGCAGACAATCAGCTGGATCTGTTCAATGAGAAATATGTTCCAGGCGTTGGCCGGCTTGGTCGGGCGTCACGGCGTGGAGTCATTGTTGCCAGTGTTCAGTGGAATAAGCCTGGCCAGGCTGTCGCGGAGTACACGGCACGTGAACATGCGACTGTTTTGGGGGCGATGCGAGCATGTTTTCGAAAGTTCTCGGTCAATACGGATAGAGTATTCCTGCACGGACACGGCAGGGGTGCCAACCTTGTCTACGATATTGGGCTGGCTCATCCAGAGCACTTTGCTGGCCTGATTCCCATTGGTGGCATCATTGAAAAGTATGCCAAGGTCCACGCGCTTAATCGGGATATTCCACTTTCGATTTATGCCGTCATTGGTGAAGGCGATGTAACGACTCAGGCACCCAATCGGATGACATGGGACAAATGGCTCACGTCCAGCAAGTACGGCACGTACGTCAACCTGATTCTGGTTGAGTACGCCGGTCGCCTTGGGGGCGAGAGTTTTCCTGATGATATCGAGAGCATGTTTGACTGGATGGAGTTTCAGCGTCGTCGTTTGCCGGATCAAACCGGGTTTGAATTCGTGATCAATTCGCTTCGTAAGTGGGACAATCGATACTGGTTTATGGAGTTGCATGGTTTTCCAGTTAACAACATCATGTCGCCTCAAACTTGGGATGGTGGAAATCTGAATAAACTACGGATTGAAGCTGAGCTCAAGCCGAAAGAGGGCGACGTCAACAAGTTTGTGCTTGGCCCTTCCAAAGCTGGGCAGGGGATGACGCTGTGGTTGGCTCCAGAGTTCGTGGACTTTAATGACGAAATCAGGATCTCAGGACGTGGTAAATTCCGCCAGGGAGTCACTCCTTCGACTCGTGTCATCCTCGATGACGTGCGTAGGAGAGCAGATCGACTTCATCCCTATTGGGCCAGAATCGATTGTTTTGGCAGCAAATGGAGTGTGTCCAGGTAGCCAGTCGATTGCCTGCGCCGCGCTCTCCGCGGCCTCGATCTTTGTGTAAGTAAATCCCTGGTCGTGGACTAATGGAAAAGTTGGCGCAAACGCGCCTTCAAGTGCCGGTCAACAAGTCGGCACTGAGTCCACGAAGCAGTGTGTGTTCCGATCAACGTCGGGCTCGATTTGAATCGTCAGAAGGCTAAACGTCCTGACGATGTGCGTTCGTTTTCTCAATTGACGAACTATTTTTGTCGGGGCTCGCCGTTAAGATCCGTTAAAGGTGAATCGGCAACCTTAGCTCTTTTGCCCGTTTGCTTGTATTTTCGTTTTGGGTAATAAATGGTCGGGTGAAAACGCGACGGCGAATTTTGCGAGACTCGGACATGGTGAAAAAAACCAACATCCGGGTCTGACCATTGACCTCAATTCAGGACCGGAAGCTTGATCATCGACCATGTAAAGCATGCGCGAGAGAATACTCTCTACGCGCCAGATTTTGAGCACGACAGCTGTGGAGTTGGCTTTGTCGCTCACGTAAAAGGGACTCCATCAAGGGCGATCGTCGTTGATGCATGTGAGATTCTCTCCAGGATGGAGCATCGCGGCGCATGTGGCTGCGAAGCAGAGACTGGCGATGGTGCCGGCATTTTGATCGGGATGCCAAAGTCATTCATGCAGGATATCGCAGAGATCAACTATTTTGATCTGGACTGTGAATTCTTTGGGATTGGAAACGTCTTTCTGCCGACCGATGAACGTTCCCGCGAGCGTGCCAAGCGAATGTTTCAGGACATGACGGCGAACTATGGGCAACGGTTTGTTGGCTGGCGTGAAGTTCCTGTTGATCCGGCAGGCGCCAACATTGGTGCGACGGCGATCCGTGCACAACCAAAAATCCTGCAAGCCTTCATCGCACCTGGCGAAGGAATTGACCAGGACGAATTTGAGCGAAAGCTGTACCTGATCCGCAAGCGAGTTTCACATGAGGTTCGCGAAGCTGGTTTTGACGAACGAGAGTTGTTCTATGTCTGCTCGCTCTCTTCCAGAATCCTGGTCTACAAAGGAATGCTCTCCACGGCACAATTGCCACTGTACTATCTTGATTTGCAGGACGAGACATTTACCAGTCACCTCGCCATGGTGCATTCACGATTTTCTACCAATACGCTGCCGGCCTGGTCGCGTGCCCAACCGCTGCGATGGATGGCCCACAACGGTGAAATCAATACGCTCCGTGGAAACCGAAACTGGATCACTGCCCGTCAGGGTTTGATGAACAGTGAACTCTTTGGCGATTGCCTGGAAGAACTCAAGCCGATCATTGAATGTAACGGAAGTGATTCTGCCGAGTTTGACAACGCGATGGAATTGCTTTTGATGGCCGGTCGTGAACTTCCTGAAGTGGTCATGATGATGATTCCGGAAGCCTGGCGGAACCACCAGAGCATGCCCGAGAACAAGCGGGCTTTCTATGAGTACCATGCCTGTATCCAGGAACCCTGGGACGGTCCGGCTTCGATTTCGTTTACCGATGGTCGCGTGATCGGTGCGGTCCTCGATCGAAATGGCTTGCGTCCGAGTCGCTACTACGTGACTGATGATGATCGTGTGCTGATGGCCAGTGAAGTCGGAGTGCTCGATATCGATCCGGCTACCGTTGTGCAGAAAGGTCGCCTTGAGCCTGGCAAAATGTTCCTGGTTGATTTCGACAACGGTCGAATTGTTGCTGATGGTGAACTCAAAGATCGCGTTTCGAATCGATTGCCGTATGCCGACTGGCTCAAAAAGCAACGAATGACCTTCGATGACTTGCCTTCGACTGATCCAGCTCCCATGCTCGACGACAAAGAGCGATTGGCCCAGATGCGAGCGTTTGGCTACTCGAATGAGACCATGGATTTTATGCTGCTCCCCTTGATCAAGGTCAAGAAAGATCCGATTGGATCGATGGGTAACGATATGGCGCTGGCATGTCTCAGCGACAAGCCCCGCCTGCTCTACGATTACTTTACACAACTCTTTGCCCAGGTCACGAATCCACCGATCGACTCGATTCGCGAAGAGATCGTGATGTCGGTTGAGTGTTTCATTGGTCCCGAAGGTAACTTGCTGGATACCACCGAAGATCAGTGCAATCGCCTGGTGTTGCATACGCCAATCCTCGATTTCAGTGAAATGGCCAAACTGAAAAGTCTTGACCATCGAAACTGGAAGTCGCGTGTGATCGACATCACGTTCGCTGTTTCCGAAGGCGAAGCCGGATTCATGTCGGCGCTCGAGCGGATTAGAACCGAATCCGAAAAAGCAATCGAAGATGGTTGCGCGATCGTCATTCTCAGTGACCGTGCCGTTTCTGCAGATCGTGTTCCGCTGAGTGCGTTGCTGGCCACCAGCGCCGTTCATCATCACTTGATCGAGAAACATTCGCGGACACGAATCGGAATCGTGGTTGAGACTGGTGAAGCTCGCGAAGTTCACCATCACTGCCTGTTGACCGGTTTCGGAGCCGACGCGATCCATCCCTATCTTGGACTCGAAGCAATCATCCAGCACCACGCGAAAAATGAAGGCTCCGACCTGACAGCGGATCAGTGCATCGCGGCCTATCGCAAGGGCGTGATGAAAGGCATGTTGAAAGTCCTCGCAAAGATGGGGATCTCGACGCTTGCCAGCTACAAAGGTGCACGAATCTTTGAGGCCATTGGGCTCAACAGCGACGTGATCAGTTCAGCATTTCCCGGGACCGCCAGTCGAATCGAGGGAGTTGGCTTTGATGTGCTTGCTGCCGAAGCGATCCGTCGTCACAAGCTTGGCTATCGAAAGGGTGGCCAGTTGCCGATCGTTGAACTTGAAACTGCCGGCACGATGCATTGGCGACAGGGTGGTGAAAAGCATGCCTGGACGCCGTTAAATATCGCCGACATCCAAACGGCTGCCCGCAATGGTGATGTCGATGCTTACAAACGTTTCGCGAAAAATGTTAACGCTCAGACCGCGAAGGAATGTCATCTGCGAGGATTGTTGACGTTTAAAGATGACCGTCAGTCGATTCCAATTGATGAAGTTGAACCAGCGAAAGAGATCGTTAAGCGGTTCTGCACTGGCGCGATGAGCTTCGGTTCGATTTCCGCAGAGTCGCACGAGACGCTGGCTGTCGCCATGAATCGCCTGGGTGGAAAGAGTAACACAGGTGAAGGCGGCGAAGATTACAAACGTTTCGAAGCCCAACCCAATGGTGATTCGCGACGTTCCGCGATCAAACAGGTTGCATCGGGACGTTTCGGCGTCACGGCTTACTATCTGGCTAACGCAGACGAAATTCAGATCAAGATGGCGCAGGGCGCCAAGCCTGGCGAAGGTGGCGAACTGCCCGGTCACAAAGTTGATGAAACGATTGCGGCAACGCGGCGATCGACACCCGGTGTAACGCTAATCAGTCCTCCTCCCCATCATGACATTTACTCAATCGAAGATTTGGCCCAGCTGATCTACGATTTGAAAAACAGTAATCCGACAGCGCGTATCAGTGTCAAACTCGTTAGCGAAGTCGGTGTCGGAACGATCGCTGCCGGAGTTGCCAAAGCTCACGCTGACAATATTCTGATTTCCGGTTGCGGCGGTGGGACGGGGGCTTCTCCAATTACCAGTATCAAGCACGCGGGAATGCCGTGGGAGCTTGGGATTGCCGAAACGCATCAGACGCTGGTGATGAACGACTTGCGGTCTCGAGTCCGATTGCAAACGGATGGGCAACTGAAGACCGGTCGGGACATCGTCATCGCGACGTTGCTGGGGGCCGAAGAGTTCGGTTTTGCGACGGCGCCGTTAATTACTCTTGGTTGCATCATGATGCGAAAGTGTCATTTGAATACCTGTCCGGTCGGTATTGCCACACAGGATCCGGAGCTGCGCAAGAAATTCAAAGGCAAGCCAGAACATGTTGTGAACTACCTGTTCATGGTCGCTCAGGAAGCCCGCGAAATTATGGCTTCACTCGGGTTTCGCAGTATCAATGAGATGGTTGGCCGCGTCGAGACGCTGGACGTTCGTCATGCAGTCGATCACTGGAAAGCTCAAGGCATCGATTTGACAAAAATCCTGGCGCCCGCGATGGGGCCTTACCCGGATGTCGATGTGTATTGCACGATCGATCAGGATCATGCCCTCGATGAAGTGCTCGATTGGCAATTTGTCGAACAGGCCAAACGGGCTTTGGAACAACGGGAGAAAGTCACGATCGATTTGCCAGTCAGAAACATCGATCGTGCTGCGGGAACAATTCTCAGCCACCATGTCGTCAAGGCTCATGGGCCCGAAGGTTTGCCCGACGATACGATTGAGATAAATCTGACCGGTTCGGCTGGCCAGAGTTTGGGTGCGTTTCTTGCACGCGGCGTTTCGATCACCGTCGAAGGAGACGCGAACGACTATGTCGGCAAGGGACTTTCCGGCGGTCGTGTCGTGGTTCGGCCTCCCAGGAATTCAAAGTTTGTTGCTGAAGAAAATATCATCATTGGCAACGTTGCACTTTATGGAGCCACCGAAGGCGAAGCGTACTTTCGTGGAATCGCTGCCGAACGATTTGCGGTACGGAACTCCGGAGCTTTGGCAGTCATCGAAGGCATCGGCGACCATGGTCTTGAATACATGACCGGCGGACGAGCTGTGATTCTTGGTCCCACAGGACGGAATTTTGCGGCTGGCATGTCTGGCGGATTCGCTTTCGTTCACGATCCTGATGAACAGCTGTTGCAAAATATCAATCTGGAAATGGTTGATCTGGAGGCGATGGAGAAGCCCGAAGACATCGCGGAACTCAAGTCGCTGATCGAGAATCACTATCGCTACACAGAGTCACCGGTCGCAAAAAGTCTGCTCGACGACTGGTCAAAGTCATTGTTGGAATTTCGAAAAGTGATTCCGATTCGGTATCGGGAAATTTTGCAGGAACGAGCACTGGCGGCAAAGTCTCGTCGGCGCGGCTAAGGCGGAAGCAGGTTGACGGCAGACGTTTGCTGCCGATTTTGCGTTCCGGGGCAGCGTAAATTTTTCGAACGACACATCACAACATCACCATTAAAGTTAAGCGAACCATGGGTAAACCAACCGGATTTATGGAATTCGACCGGCAGGATGTCGCGTATCGCGACCCGGCTCAGAGGGTAGGGGACTGGAACGAGTTTCTGGTGCAGATTAACGATGAGACGTTGCAAACGCAGGGCTCACGATGCATGGATTGTGGTGTTCCGTTTTGCCATACGGGTCAAATTGTTGAACGCATGGCGACGGGTTGCCCTGTCAACAATCTGATCCCTGAGTGGAACCATCTGATCTATCAGGGCAAATGGCGCGAGGCGCTGGACCGTCTCCATTTGACGAACAACTTTCCCGAGTTCACCGGGCGAGTCTGTCCGGCTCCTTGTGAAGGGTCGTGCGTGCTGGGAATCAATGATCCGCCAGTGACGATCAAGAACATTGAACGAACGATCATCGATCGGGGCTTTGACAAAGGCTGGGTAACACCGCGCGTTCCCTCGTCCCGTTCGGGAAAGACAGTGGCAGTCGTCGGATCGGGGCCAGCGGGGCTCGCCTGTGCAGACCAGTTGAATCAATGCGGACACAGTGTCACGGTTTTCGAACGAGCCGATCGCGTCGGTGGTTTGTTGATGTACGGCATCCCCAATATGAAACTGGAGAAGACGATTGTCGATCGCCGGGTGCAGCTGTTGGCTGATGAAGGAATCGAATTCAGGACGGGCATTGAAATCGGCACACACATTACCGCTGATGAGTTGAGGAACTCATTCGATTCGGTTGTGCTTTGCGTGGGCGCGACCCAGCCTCGTGATTTGAAGATTCCTGGCCGCACCGCTGCTGGAATTCATTTCGCAATGGATTACTTGCAGGGATCCACTTCAAGTTTGCTTGGTAGTGACGCCTCGCCAATCAACGCGAAAGATAAAAGTGTGGTTGTCATTGGTGGAGGCGATACAGGCACTGACTGTATTGGTACGGCGATTCGACAGGGCTGTAAGAGCGTCGTCAATCTGGAAATCGTAACTCGACCACCAGACGAGCGCGCTGATAGCAATCCATGGCCGCAGTGGCCGGTGGTGTTTCGAACGGATTATGGTCACGCCGAAGCCAAAGCAAAGTTCGGTGAAGATCCACGCCTGTTTGCCGTGGAGACCGTTGAGTTTATCGCAGACAGGGATTTCAACGTTAGCGGGTTGCGAACGTGCATGGTTGATTGGACTTTGGAGCGACCTGGTATCGCTCCGTTTAGTCGTATCGAAGGTACGGAACAGGATATCGAAGCCGATCTTGTTTTTCTGGCACTTGGTTTTCTGGGGCCTGAGTCATTCGTTGCCGATGCGTTTGGGTTGGAGTGTGACGGGCGTTCGAACATTCTTGCGACGGAGTCAGATTACTGTACCAGTGTGCCTGGAATTTTTGCAGCTGGTGACTGTCGACGTGGTCAAAGCCTGGTCGTGTGGGCGATTCGCGAAGGTCGTGAAGCGGCGACGGCGTGTGATGAGTATCTTCAGACAGTAGTGAAGACTTAGGACGCGACTTTTATCATGCCACAGTTTAATTTTAATGCTGTGGTTAGACGCGCAGCCAAAGTGTATGTTTAGCGCTGAGCCGAGATGCTTCAGTTACAATTGAGGTAGCCATGTCCTTTCCAGAAATCGTCGGCATCGTTGGGGTGCTGCAAATTCTGTTAGCGTATTTCCTGCTGCAGTTGGAGCGTCTTTCAACAAAGACTCTCACGTATCAATTGCTCAATGCAATCGGCGCCGCGCTGATCCTGTATTCACTTTGCTACAGTTTCAATCTTCCGGCGTTTGTGATCGAACTCTGTTGGTTGCTGATCAGTCTGTATGGAATTCTCAGAATTCTCAAAAGCAACGAGTCTGAATCCATTAAATGAAATCATCGTGCAAGGCACGGTATTGAGAGTTAGAGAACTCAAGAAAGAAGGGGGCGCAGGACAACCATGGTCGTCTCTGAAGTACCCCACCTCTGTAAACAAACTTCGAAAACCGGATTGTTAATTGATCGCTAACCAGCGATCGAGTCGAGTTTCTCCAAGGCACGAATAACTTCGACGGCCTGTTGGACTGAACCAACCTTCGCAACAAATCGTTTTGCTTCGATCAAAGATTCCAACGCAACTTCTCCGTTCTGTTTTGCTGGTCGTCCAACTCGTCGAACAGATCCATTGGTGCCACCAATAGCAGTACGAGGACGGCCACGACGACCACGCGTCAAGCCAGCTTTTGACTTGACGTTCGCAACCATGGCAGCGGTTACCTTGATTCCTTTCTTTTGCATCGCGTCAACAACAGCTTTTGCTGATGCTTTGCGGTTTGCACTTACAAAGTCCCGAATCTCCTGAGACTTGTTAACTTTTCTCTTTGCCATAACCAAAAAACCCATTCCCGGTGTGGATAGTAAAAAAACGTTCCAAAAGCATAATCAAAAATTTGGTTTTGAAAAGCATCTAAAGACGAAATGCCGACACCAGGAAAATTGGTGGTCTGTGCTGGCAAGCTAACAACTTGCAATAGAGCGGTTTTATACTGTGGATTAGGTTTTGTGCCTAACTTGTTAGACGTCTGTCGTGCATGGTTATTGAATCCAATTACGTCCGCAAACTGTATCTAAAGGGTTGGCCCTACCAACAAACTGTTTCCTGAATTTAGGTTGATGTGAAAGTAACTCGTTTAGGGCGAAGGGCGATTTACGATCTCTTATCTGTCCAAGAAGCAAGTCAATTTCAGGAATAATCGAAAATGTACTTTTGACATCGACACGTTATCGAATATGGCCACGTAGTGGTTTGGGACGCCAACGTCTCGATGCGGTTGAATTACTTTCTCCTGACGCTTCTTCGCCAGGAGAGTCCAACGACTCAGAACCACGCAGTGGCTCGATTCCTTCGAGTTCATCTGCACCTGAGTCGAGTCCACCTTCCAGATCGATATTTGGCTCTTCAAGGTCAAGATCATCAATGTCATCCACACCAATGGTGTCATCGTCAACTGGATTGGGTTCAGGAGGCGGTGTGAGATTTGAATCAGCCGAAGGACCGTTCAAGCTACTGACCGGATCCGACAACACAGATCCAACACGTCCGTATGATCGGTTTGCTCGAACGTGTTTTCCACCGAAGGTTGGATAGTCATTGTCAAACGGTCCGCAACACATGCTGCAACCAGATGCAAATACGAGGATCGTTGTGAAGATATAGATCAAGTTCTTCATGTTAGTTTTCTCCATCGCTTTTAGTGACGATGCGACCAATCGTTACGGTCGATGTTGAAGTTCTGGACGGATTTTCGTCAGCACCTACCTTGGACCAATTCATGCGAACTGGATTGGCAGGAGTTGACGCAGCCTTCGGTTTCATCCGAATTTTGGCTCCGGACGTTTGGGCAGTTGGGGTTCGTTTGGCGGCCGGTACTCGTTTGGCAACCGGATCACCCGAGTCCTTTCCGGGAACAGCAGATAACTTTCGCCTGGAAGGTCGAACCTGTGTGTTTGTAGTTTGAGCACGCAACTTTTTCCTTGTCGCGGGCTGTGTGTCCATTTCTTCGTAGGAAACAGTGCGAACGTTGGAGTCAGTCTGGTTGCTTGAAACTGGTTTTAGTTCCGGAGCAGGGGCAGTTTCGAGGATAGGCTCGATTGTTCTGACTTCCGTTGGAATGATTCCTTCATTCGGATTTGAGAACACTGGTTCGTTATAGGGAACTGTTTGAACGCCGCCTGGGAAACCCTGGTCGATCGACTGGACGGTTCCACCGAAGGATGGTGCGTCGCCTGTTTTGCGACCGATGTTCTGGTTCGTTGGAAAATCTTCGCCGATGCTGATGACTTCAGGTCGTGACCAGCCGTAGTTCATTTCACGACTGGCACTTCTTCTTCGCGAGTGTTCCGCCGCATCATGATAAGCCTTGCCGGCCCACGGTCCTTCTTCGAAGTGAATTCCGGAATAGGCAAGCGTTGTACCTTTGCGTCGGTGCAGTAGAGCCAGCATCTTGTTGTATTCTGTGACTGATTGATAGAAAGCAACTTCTGACTGTGATAGACGTCGCTGTGACTGAAGAGCAGCGTCCAGTGTTTCCACGCCCGCAGTTTTCAGTTCGTCGAACGCATCCTGCTCGATCCTCGAAGCTCGCCATCGGTTAAAGTGGGCTGTGGCCGTGCTCAATGCTGTTGCCATTGATTGCATCGTTTCGTGGATCTCTTTGTTTACATCGAGTTCCGCATCTTCCAGAATGGCCAGTTGTTGAGCCAGTTTCAATTGTGCGTTTCTCACGTTTGCGAGTTCTGCCCGGAATCCAACTGGAGCACGGAAGTCAATTCCGAATTGAAGTTCCTGGAAGTTTCCATCATAGAGTTCGTTGAGAGCACCACTGTCAGCATTGGGGAAGAACGATCCGTCATCCGAAGTGCCGAACCGGTTTCCAAGTCCAAGGAATCGATACAGAGCCGTGATGTTTACTTCTGGCAGCAGGCCGTTCTTCGAATGTGCCAGAGCGAGTTCACGTTTGCGAATTTCCCAGCGGATCGATCGAAGTTCCGGACGGTACGTCAATGCCTCACAGATCGTCTCACAGTAATCAAACTCTACTGGAGCAAAAATTGGTTCGTCGATTGGGCGAATCATTTTGCCATCGTTGGCAGACCAACCGAGCAGGAATCGCAACTGTCCTTCGGCTTTCAACAGAGTGTCGAATGCCTCGGAAACCTGTGCTTCAAAGAAGTAAAACTGCTCAGTGGATTGAGCAACCTGTTGCCGGTTAACGTTCGATTCAGCGTCAAACTGATCTTTGATGATTCGGGAAGTTGCCAGTGCTGAGTCGCGACCATTTTTTGCTGATTCGAACGACCGGTAGGCTGAATACAGCTCCCAGTAACGGATTTCAACGTTGGTGACAAAGTTCTGAAGCTGAGACTCAAGGTTGGCCACTTCCTGGTCGGTGTTGATCCTCGAAATTACAATCGGCATACGATTGATGAAGGTTCCTCGTCCACGCAGTAACGGTTGGCGAACTTCTGCTTCGAAGGACGCTCGATAGAAACTGTCAAGAACCTGGAAACCTTCGACGGCTGGTGTTAGTGGATCATCAACCGGGTTCGAGTTAGCGCTGTAGGTGTTGACGTTTCGGAAAAACAACTGTGTTCCGTTGGCGGCTTCTTTGGCGATCTCTGTCTGCCACTGTACCTGGTCCTGTTGGAAGACCAGTGGCTGGTTCGGGTTTGTGGCAACCGTGTTTCGCGGTTCGTCCGACTTTGTGTAATTCAAACTGCTGGTCAACTGAGCATCGAATTGCGAAAGTGCTGCTTCAACACCCTGGTTCGTTTCCAACTGAGTGTTGGTAAGAATCGATCCAGGAAGTCCCAATTGTCCTGGCGTACCAATGGCTCCTGGTTCCGTCTCACGAATTGCCACGTTGTAAACTGTGCCAACGGCGTTGGGAGCGTTGATGATCGTATCCTGCCCCGGAAGCACTCGCGGTCCCTGCAAGGCAGGCGTGCCGTATCCGCGGAACAACTTGCCGTTTTGCATGGCACAGCTAACGCAGTCTTCGAGCGTCATGTCCCGGAAGCCATCGAAATCCGGATTGGCAACGGTAATCGGTGGACGTGAAAAATTCACTTCGTCCAATGATTGAACATTCACATCGGGATACTCGATACTGGTTGCCTGATCAACGTAGTGATTGAGCGCGCCGGTGTCGTTGATGTAAATTGGCTTTGAAGGAGTACAACCAACCATCATGAGAGCGATGGTTGCCGTCCAGGCCAAACTGTTTTTCGGGGTAAGTCTCATAGGATTCCATATCCTGTGAAAACGTCTAAAAAACGCTTTCGCGGCAGGCTGCTGCCGCGAAAACGCCAGGCAATCGGCTTGCCTGGAACCCCCCAGTTCCTGGAATGGTTCTGCAACTGCATTGTTGTGCAGGCACAGAAAATTCCGTTACTTCGAGTATCGTCCGCACAACCCGCAAACTTTCGCTAATCCTAAAAGTTTGCCACAAAGCACGAATCGCTAGCGTTTTTGCCTTCTGCGGTTGGTTTTCGCCGGGTTGCGAATTTGTTTTCTGCCAAACGTTTTTGCCAAACGTTTTTTTTATTAGGGAGCTAAGTTTGGCAATGCTTGTAATCCCGCAAGTGTCCTGGTGTACCCCCACTTACCCAGACTTACCTCTTTGATGAAGCCATTTGATTATCAACTACTTTCAGAGCTTTGCGGCCGTCTGGTCGCCAGCGAAGTGAAATTGTGCGCCAACGGAATTGCCGCTTTCGAACTTGAAGACCGCGTTCTTTATAGTGCAACGCCGCTTGAGGCCATCGAGGTGCTACCAGAACCAGTTGATGTCTCAGACTCACTTGCAGAGCAGGATGTTGCGGCGATGTCAGCATCAGCATCCGAATTCCGGTTCCTGCTCTCTTCAGAGACAGTCGGAACACAGGTCGAAGGATCAGCATTGGACGGCAGTGAAATCGTTCAACTGGGCGAGCCCGATCTTGCTCTTGGAAACGATACAACAGGCACGTTTTCTTCCATTTTTGACCTGGACGATTTTACTTCCGACGATCTTCAGTTACGCGCACTGCATGCAGTTCAACATGACTTCACGCTTGGAGTGGGTGTCGATTCGTTTGATCTGCGAAGTGGTGACATCATTTTCGGTACCAGGGGTACAGGATCGCTGTCAGGCAATTCGACGTCGATTTCTGTTGAAGATGAAATCTACCTATTTCGTCCTGATGTGGTCGGAGTACACGATTCGGGTGAATTCTTCGTTCTGCTGGATAATCCACTTTCCAGTAACTCCAGCGGTATTTCGTTAGTCGATCGTCCCGATGGTGTCACTCTTCCCGATGGTCGCACGCTGGCCCAGGGAACGTTCCTGTTTGGTTTGTCCAATGAAATTCAGTTTTTCCAGCCGAGTTCTGTTGGAGCGGGAACAACCGGTGGAAACCTGGGATCGCTCATTTTTGGCGCCAGTCCTGGAATCGACCTCGATGAACCGGTTAGTGCATTGCACCTGGTTCAGGAAGATATGACTCTCGGCGGACTCGATTTGCAGGAAGGCGACATTCTCATTTCGCTTTCTGTTTCAGATAACGAAGTTGGCAACCCTTCAGTGCGGATCGATCCTGAAGACGTTGGCGCGATACGTCTCAATGCCGACGGGTCGGCAACTGGTTTTAGAGTGTTCGATGGCAGTAACGCTGGATTTGCGCTCGATGGAGACAATATTGAAGCACTTGCGATTTCGAAAGCCCCTCCAGAACCGATCGCCAACGCGGCTCCAACTGGAATCCTGATCGACAACGATTCGATCGATGAAAACACGGACACGGCGACTGGCGTTGCAATTGGTTTGCTGTCAACGATTGACTCCGATGACGCGGGTCCGTTTACCTATGAAATCGTCGGGGAATCTCCATTTTCAATCGCCAATGGCAACCAACTGGTTTTGACGGGGCTGGAACTGGATTACGAATCAGCTACATCGCATACCGTCAGAATCCGCACGACGGATCCGGGAAATCTGGGTTTTGAAACCGACCTGACGATCTTCGTCAACAACATCAATGAAGCGCCGACCTTGCGACTTGAAAACCTGGTCGTGTCACTTGCTGAAGGACTCTCCGTTAGAACAAGGGTTGCTGATATTGTTGTCGATGACGATAGCCTTGGCGACGAAACGCTGATTTTGAGTGGCGTCGATCAAAGCCGTTTTGAGATCGTGGACGATGGATTGTTTCTACGAGCGGATCAGTTGATTGAATTCGACACTCAATCCACGCTTGAAGTGTTTATTGCGGTTGATGACCCTACGCTGGGTGCTGGTGCTGAGGATACTCTTGTCCACCAGATTGGCGTAACGCAGGTAGACAATGCGCCGGCCCCCATGCAGATTCCATTTGTGGTAAATCCGATTGGATCAATCAGTCCCGTTTTACCAGAGCCGGATTTGGACCTGCCTGAATCACAAAATTCAGACAACGAAGACATTGAAGAGTTGTTGACTAATCCCGACTTCATCAATCGCGGTGACGGAATCAATGTTGGAGCAAATGACTTCGAGAACGAGCCGCGTCAATTCGTTCAAGTCAACGTCGTCATAGAACCTGTGTTGGAGATCGATGATCGACCGTCTGGGTTCTCCGGGATCGAGCGTGGTAACAACCTGGTTGTACCGCGTGTAGAAGCCAGCGGTATTCTCGAAAGCCAGTCCAACAATGAATCTGTTTTTGACGGACGACCAGACACGGTTGGCGAATATTGGGCGAATCTGGAACAACTCGATGAAAAGATGCTTGAGCAGTCCTACGTGCCACAGGTAGCTGCCGGAACCGTCGCGTCGATCGCGTCGATTGTCACAGCGGGATATCTGGCCTGGCTGATTCACGGAGGACAGATTCTGATCGGACTTCTGACGCAACTGCCAGCCTGGAATTCTCTGGACATGTTAACGGTTCTGTCGGGTGCTGAGGACGAAGACGAAGACGAATCGAATTCGCTGGAATCTCTGGTCACCGCGCCGGATCCAGAAACGAAGCTACCGGAAGTTGAAAACGCCGAGCCATCGATGGCTTCCCAACAAGTCAAACAAATCGAAAATAACCAATGAATATACCTGTAAAGTACCAAGTGACTTTCGGCCTGATTTGCCTGTTGGTCAGCGTCATGTCGATTATCAGTGCGTTGGGGATCGCGCCCGACGAACGCGCCGCCACACTTAAAGGACGGGGACAACTCTGCAGCTCACTGGCAATCAACAGTTCAGAACTGATCAACAGTGGCAATACGATCATGCTGCAACGCAACCTGGAAATGGTGGTGAAGCGAAACCCGGATATCATTTCGGCGGCACTTCGGAAACGTAGCGGCAGCATTAACTTGTCCGCGGGTGAACATCGCAAAAACTGGAAAGAAGACACCAGTCAGTCTGCTGAAACTCAGGTTGCCGTCACGCTGAACTATGGGAAGCAAAAGTGGGGACAGTTGGAAGTTTGTTTCCGACCGGTCTTCGCAGATCGTCTGATTGCTTCCTGGTTGAGCCCGAAGTATCTCTACATGACGCTTGTATCGCTTGTTTGTGTGATGGCATTTGCCTGGTACCTGAGTAAAGTGCTCAAGCAGCTGGATCCTTCCAGGGCGGTGCCACGGCATGTCGAAGACGCGCTCAACACATTGACCGAAGGCCTGATTTTGACGGACTCCAAGGGACGTGTTCGCCTGGCAAACGAGGCGTTCGCGAATTGGATTGGTTGTGAATCACGGAAACTCATTGGCAGTGACCCGGGGAAATTGCCATGGGAAAATGCTGACGTCAGTGGCCCATCAACAGCTGTCGGATATTCTGGAAACGCTGTAACGAACAGACCCTGGGAGACAGCGCTTCAAAACGGTCATCTGGTCGCCGGTTCGTTTTTGAAGCTGCCCAATCAGGACGGAAAGCTGATGACGCTGATCGCGAACTCTTCTCCGATTATCGGAGCCAAGGGGCAGTATGTGGGAGTTCTGACTTCTTTCGAAGACGTGACGGAACTTGAGAATCACAAAGTGGCCCTTACCCATGCCAAGGAGCAGGCTGACGAAGCCAATCGCGCGAAAAGTGACTTTCTGGCTCGCATGAGTCACGAAATCAGAACACCCATGAATGCGATTCTGGGTTACGCCGAAGTTCTTCAGGAGAACCTTGAAGAGGATCCTGCCATTCGGCAAAAGCATCTGGGGACAATTCACAACAGCGGTGAACATTTGCTGGCGTTGATCAACGACATCCTTGATCTGTCCAAAATTGAGTCCGGTCAAATGGAACTGGAGAAAACTACAGTTTCAATTTTCGATGTGATCGACGATGTCGAATCTGTTCTGAATATCAAAGCGAACGAAAAAGGGATCTACCTTCGCAGCGAATACAGCAGTGCGATTCCGGCTGGGATTACAGCGGACGCGGTGCGACTTCGTCAGCTGATCATCAATCTTGTGGGGAATGCCATCAAGTTTACTGACAGCGGTGGAGTCACGATTCGCACAGAGATTATTTCGGACACTGGACCGGACATGCTTTGTGTCCGCGTCATTGATACCGGTATTGGTATGTCCGCTGAAGCGCAAGAGAAAATCTTCCAACCATTTTCCCAGGCCGATACGTCGATCACCAGAAGATTTGGTGGCACTGGTTTGGGGTTGTCAATTTCCAAAGAACTCGCAGAGGAAATGGGCGGTGGTATTGAAGTCGAAAGTGATCCTGGTCAGGGCAGCACATTCATTCTCAAGATCGAAGTCGGCAACGTCGAAGGCGTCAGAATGATTTCGCGGGAAGAAGCAGCGAAGCCGCGTCTGGCCCAACAGAGTGTTGCCTCCACGATTAAGTTGCCGCCGATGCATGTGTTGGTTGTTGACGATGGAGAAACGAACCGACAATTGGTGTCGGTGTACCTCCGCAAAGCAAACGTCTCCTTTGATATTGCTGAAAACGGGAAAATCGCGGTCGAGATGGTCAACGCTGGTAACTTTGATGTCGTCCTGATGGATATGCAGATGCCAGTGATGGACGGATTTGAGGCAACAAGAGTGTTACGGTCGCAGGGACATCAACTTCCGATTGTGGCACTTACTGCCAATGCCATGGCTCAGGACGAAAAGAGATGCCGTGAGGCCGGTTGCAGTGGTTTCCTGTCCAAGCCAATCAATCGAACTCGTCTTTACACCGAACTTGCAATGGCAGTTGACGGAGAAGCGATCTCATTGGAAAAGCCAGCTCAGGATCCTGCTCCACATCAAACGTCTGACACGATTCTGGTCGAAACACTGCCTCAGGAAAACGCATCCACGCTAACGGTTTCAGATTCAGAGCCAGATTCCACGCCGATCGGATCTTCGTTGCCGATGGACGACGAGGATTTCATCAAAGTGGCAGAACTTTTCGTTGGCAATTTGCATAAAAAAAACAGACAGATGGTCAAGGCACTTGTGTCGCAGAACTTTGGCAAGCTCTTCGACCTTGGTCACTGGTTGGCTGGTGCTGGGGGGTCGGCGGGCTATGAAACATTTCGAGATCCAGGCCTTGAGTTGGAGGCCGCTGCCAAAGCCAAAGACATCGCCACTTGTATTCGATCCGTTCGCGATATCTGCACGTTGGCTGGCCGCGTGGCTGTGATTCCTGAACTGGAACCTGTCTAAGACCGCCGTAACGCCCGATAAGCGCGATCCACTTAACCTGTCTTATTGGCACAACCCAGTTCGGGATGCCGGTTTAAGGCTTCGATTTAGTCACTTTTTCACGTTAACCCTTCGTAAAAGCTAGATTTTATAAACAAGTTGTGCCCAATGTCGGGCCGTCAAAGCAAGTAGTTCCATGCAAACCGATCAGCCAAAATTCACGACGCCACTCGCTCAACCAGTTATCTTTGGTGCTGAGTCTGCGTCGCCGTTTTCTTATCCACGCTCTACTGACTCGCTGGTCAAAAAAGCGAAAATCATGGTGATTGACGATGACGAGTCAACGACCACTTTGATCCGCAAGTACCTCACGTCCTGCGAGTTTGCCAACGTTGAAACAACGAACGAATCCGGGTTGGCGATCCAGCGAATCTATGGCTGCAGTCCGGATCTCATAATTCTTGACTTGATGATGCCGGTAAGCGGAGCAGAAATTCTTGGCCAAATAAGAAATGACAAGGCTCTCCGAAATATTCCTGTTCTGGCGCTGACATCCTCGAACAGTGAAGAAACGCGAACAGAAATTCTCAATCTGGGTGCCAATGACTTCCTCACCAAGCCCATCGTTGCCAACGAACTGTTTGCACGAGTTCGAAATACTCTGTCTGCCAAAGTCGCCTACGACGAGTTGCTTGCCAAGTCAGAGCAACTGAAACAGGACGTCCTGAGAGACACGCTTACTGACACTGCGAACCGTCGAGCATTTGATTTTGAATTGAATCGGAAGATGCTCGAATGGACGAGGCAGCGCACACATTTTGCAATGCTAATGATCGACATCGATCACTTTAAAAGTGTAAACGATACCTTTGGCCACCAGTCAGGTGACAAGGCGCTGAAGATGATCGCTGATACGATTGGCCATACAACGCGTGAGATCGATTTGGTATGTCGCATTGGCGGTGAAGAATTTGCAGTCATTATGCCGGTTAGCAACAAGACCGAATCGGCGAGAGCGGCGGAACGGATTCGACAGGCCGTTGAAAGAAATCCAATCGTTCTTCAAGGACAGAAAGTTTACCTGACGATCAGTATTGGCATCGCCAACACGCTCAAGGGTGACGATCCTTCGCTCATCTATCGCCGTTGCGATGCGGCTCTCTATGGTAGCAAGCAAAGAGGAAGAAACTGTACCACGTTCCATGATGGTTCGACCTGTGTGGCTGTTGAAAACGTCAACAACCAAAGTACGCTGCGACCGATTCAGGTTAACGATGTACCTGAAACGCCAAATGTTACTTCTTCAAAAGTGATGATTATTGATGATGAGCTATCGACTGCGATCGTCGTGAAGAAGTATCTGGAGATGGCGGGGTTTGAGCGGCTACACGTGGAAACTGACTCCCGAAATGCGGTTGCCAAAGTTATTGAAGAGAAACCGGATTTGCTGTTACTGGACGTGCATATGCCGCACGTCACTGGAATGGAAGTGCTGGAAAAACTCAGGTGTGTTGACGTTGCATGTACGACACCAGTGATTTTTCTGACATCTTCAAACGATGCAGAATTGCGGGTGCGGGCACTCAATCTCGGAGCCAGTGATTTCCTCAACAAGCCAGTCGTTGTCAGCGAACTCATTGCTCGTGTTCGAAATACTTTGCTCGCCAAAGCACACGTCGATCTGTTGGCCAGCTATTCTGCGAAGCTTGAACAGCAGGTCGAAACTCGAACAGCTGAGCTGATTGCATCTCGCCGCGAGGCGATTCAATGTCTCGCACGTGCGGCCGAGTTGCGTGACGATATCACGGGACGGCACGTCATCCGCGTCGGCCGGTATGCAGCCATTATTGCCCGCGAGTTGGGGTTCCCGCCACAAAAAGTTATCGATCTTGAACACGCGGCTCAACTCCATGATGTTGGCAAAATTGGCATTCCGGATTCTATCCTCAACAAGCCAGCTGGCCTGACTGACAATGAGTTTGAAACCATGAAAAACCACTGTCGAACCGGCAGTAGAATCATCAGCGGTGAGAGACTCGACTCAAACAAATCGCTCTCTCAGGTTCGCAGTATCGTGGACGAATGCAGTTCACCCGTTATGCGTCTGGCTGCTGTGGTTGCTGAAACCCATCATGAAAAGTGGAATGGAACCGGCTACCCACATGCGTTGAGTGGCGAAGACATTCCGATGGAAGGTCGCATTACTGCGGTCTGCGATGTGTTTGACGCGATTAGCACAAAACGCCCCTACAAGGATGCGTATCCGATTGGCAAGTGCTTCGAAATTATCAAGGAAGGCAGCGGTAAGCACTTCGATCCTGCCGTCGTCGAGGCCTTTTTCCGTCGTCGCGATGAAATCCTCGAAGCATTCAATGAGCTTTCGGACTAAGCCAGTTCACTCGGTTTGATTGTCATTCTGCGCCGGCGAATTCTGCTGCGGTTTGAGCACCCGATCAAAGAACTCGTTTTGCGTCGTCCCGGCTCCGCGCCCCAAACCGTGTCCACCATTGGGCCAGAATCGGCTCTCGTAGGACTTGCCAGCTTTGTCCAAAGCGTCGATTAACTGAAACGCATTGTTTGGATGAACGTTGTCGTCGAGCATGCCGTGCATGATCAGAAGTTTTCCTTTGAAATCCTTGACGTAGGTCATCGCTGCGCCCGCGTCATAGCCCTTTCTGTTGAGCTGTGGCGTGCTCATGTAGCGCTCAGTGTAAATCGTGTCGTAGTTTCGCCAGTCGGTTGGCCCGGCACGATCTACGGCGGCGGTATAAACGTCGGGGTGTTTGAAAATTCCAAGCGCAGACATGAAGCCGCCATAGGAATGTCCAACGATCCCGACCCGGTCACCGTCAACGTATGGACGCTTTCGAAGTAGCCGAATTGCATCCGCATGGTCCTGAATGTCGATGTCTCCCAAACGCAGGTAGGCTGCCCCCAGAAAGTCTTTGCCGCGACCGCCAGTTCCACGGTTGTTGACCTTTGCAACCAGGTAGCCTCTGCGGCATTCAGGTCTTTCACGACCTACATAGCTGGCGCTGATTTCGCGCGACCCCGGTCCACCATAAAGCGCGTTGATGATTGGGTAGGACCTGGATTCATCAAAGTCCTTTGGTTTGTACAACACGCCGTAGATATCAAATTTTCCGTCGTCAGATTTGAAGCTGAACATCTCCGCAAGGTTTGCGGCAGAATCAGGATCAGATTTCGCGAGGTCAGCGACAAAGGTTCCATCTGTTTTATAAAGTGCTGTGCAGGGAGGACGATTGACTTCTTCGTATTGAGCGATCAGCCATTTGCGATCTGGAGAAAGTTGAAACCTGGAGTGATGGTGTTCCAGCGTTGTCACCCGTCGCTGGTTTTTGCCATCGAGATCGACCAGATGATATTGCATGAAGTACGGGTTTTCGGATGAACTGTTGGCAACAAAGCTCATCATGTTATCGTCTTCCAGCACTTCGAATGAGTTGATCTGGAATTCGCCTTTTGTGATCGTGTGGTATTGCTTGCCTGCGAGATCACGAACTTCATAGTGAGTGAATCCTGTTTTGTCCGTTGGCCACAGGAATCGTTGCTTGTCTTTCAGGTAAGTCATTGTTGGCGAGTTTGATTGCCAGGTTGGCTGTTTCTCCTCGATGATCGACTCACATTTTCCCGTCTCCATATCGATCGTCATCACTTTGAGGTGCTGTTGGAGTCGATCCGTCCAATTGACCAACATCGTGTCACCCTGTGGCGAAAGTCGAATACCGTAGATGTATTCTTCGCTGGACCCGCCAACATCGACGCGAGTCGACTTCTTTGTTTCCAGATCGTAGATGAACAGTTCGGCGATCGGATTGTTGGCACCGGCCTTGGCATAGTATTCCGGGTAGAGCCGGGTGTTGACGTCCGACCAGCCGCGAATCAAATAGAACTTTTCGACTTTGGTATCGTCGAATTTGTAGTAGACGATCTTCTTTGAATCCGCTGACCACCACATGGCTTTGGTCTGGTTCAGCTCTTCACCATAGACCCAGCTGGCTGTGCCGTAGTGAATGTTTTCGTCACCGTCGGTTGTGACGTTCACGATTTCGTCAGACTCTTTGTTCTTCAGAACCAGATTCCACTCTTTATATTGAGCCTGCCATTTTCCATCGGGAGAGTCGACTTTCGTGTACTGTCTTCCACGAGACGGCCGTCCAATGTACTTGCCAGTGTTGCCTTGCTCCTGGCGTCTGCGCCTGCGATTGTTTCGAGTTCGCGGGGCTTCTTTTTCTTTGCCGTCTTCGACTTCTGTTTTCTCTTTGCTTTCAAAGTCGAACAGGTACCGCGTTCCCTGATTTGTGAATTCAACCGATTTGCCATCCTCGTGCCAGACAACCCTCGAGACGACGCCGGGGCCTCTGGCTTGGCCGGGCCGTTGAGCTGACCCTTGCGAAACGCAGGTGCACAGGACAGTAGCAATCAGTGTCAGATGAAAAGCGATTGGGCGGCAAGTTGAAAAATGCACGGCAGTTCCTTCGTTAATTCGAATCGAGTTCCCGAATTGTAATCGAAATGGAAGCCGTCGATTGAAAGAGTGATTGGACATACTTTCCGCAGACGAATTCGCTGCACTTGTGGTCAAAGGAAAGTGCTGCGACGAGACGCTCGAGCCGCCTCAGCCACCGCTGCCGTGCGATTTCGCCATCGATCTAGCCGGGAAGCTGGATCCCTCCGGCCTTCAATTGGCTGACCAACTTTGCTGGAGAGTCGTAAATTTCGGCTTGCATACCTTCAGCTCGGGCGGCTTGGACGTTTTCTTCCCTGTCGTCGGTAAAGAAAATTTCGTCTGGCCCGCACGATACGAGCTGATTCGCCATTCGAATTGCCGAATCGTATATTTTTGCGTCTGGCTTCATGCTTTGTTCTTCATAGCTGAGAACTCGCTGCTGAAAGAGTCGTAGGACCGCAAAATGTTTGATTGCGAATTCCCAGTGAGCCGAACAGGTGTTCGACAAAACCGCCATCGGGAAATTGATCGATCGTAACTGCGCTACAACGTGAACGATCGGTGTGTTGAGCCAGAAAATGTCCGCTATCGCCAACATCAATTCATTGTGATCGACCTGGCAATTGGATTGCTCGCAAAATGACTGGTGAAATTCAATACTGTTAAGCTCTCCTCGTTCAAAGCGGTTCTCCAGATCGTGTGGAGGCTGAAAGAGGATTGCTTCAATGTCCTTTGCTGTGCTTCCTGAAAGCTTCGCAGTCTGATCGACTAACCTTTGGTGGTCGAAGTTCAGCAGAACTTTGCCCATGTCAAAGAAAATAAATTTGATTTGCGATGCCATGATTTCAGGTGTCCATTTTCAAAACGAGCGAATAGTTCTGCTTCCTAATCAGTCCGCGGTCACAAACTGTATAATGACGCTGACGAATAACTAACAGCCCCAACGAACAGGAATGTGCCGAAGATGGCAAACGCCAACGATCGACCCAGCAATTTAAAATCACTACTCGAAAGTGGTTGGCAGTCAAAACCTGTCAAGCAGGAGATTCAGGACAACTTCGTGCGAATGCTCGCCGCGGGAGAGGAACTTTACCCGGGCATTATCGGTTACGACAACACCGTGATTCCGGAAATCAATATCGCGCTGCTATCAAATCATGACATGCTTTACCTGGGCGAGAAAGGGCAAGCCAAAAGTCGCTTGATGCGGGGGATGGTTCGGTTTCTTGATGAGTTCATTCCGTACCTGGATATGGATTCTCCGTTTCATGAAGATCCGGTGAACCCAATTTCGACAGCAGGCAAAGCCTTCGTGGAGTCTCATTCTCCTGACAGGACGCCCATCAAATGGTGGCACCGTGACGATCGGTATTCTGAACGCCTGGCTCCGGGCACCAAATTTGCCGACATCATTGGCGAGATTGATCCAGCGAAACTGGCCGGTGGTATCAGTATGTCTTCCGAAGACGCGCTTCACTTCGGGTTGATTCCACGCATGCATCGCGGCATCTTTGCGATCAACGAACTTCCGGAGCTCGATGAACTGGTTCAGGTTGGACTGTTCAACATCCTCGAAGAACGCGACGTGCAAGTCCGTGGCTTTCCCGTCCGCTTCGACATCGAAGTGCTGATCCTGTTTTCCGCGAACCCGTCGACGTATAACCGAAGTGGCAAAGTCATCCCCCAACTGAAGGACCGAATTGGCAGTCTGATTCAAACGCACTATCCGGAAGAACGTTCGATCGGAATCGAGATCATGGAGCAGGAATCCGAGATCGAACTCGATGGCGATTTCCCTGTCGCTGTGCCGTACTTCATGAAAGAGATCTGCGAACAGGTCACCGTGCAAGCCAGGAAATCAAAGTACATCGATCAGCAATCGGGCGTTAGCGCACGTTTCAGTTTGGCGAACTATCGAACGATGATCTCCAGTGCCAGGCAACGCGGAATCGTGCTGGGTGAGAAGCCTGCTGTGCCGCGAATCAGCGACCTGGGACACCTGTACACTTCTTCACTCGGTAAACTGGAGCTCGATTTGATGGGCAGTCACCAGATGTCGGAGCGTCAGGTGTTGGACAGCATTGTCGCCGAAGCCATCAACGTCGTCTTCACAGAATACGTGACCGAGCATGGGCTCGACGATATCGCTGAGATCTTCGGCAAAGGAGTTCGCATTGAAGTCGGAGACATGATTCCGTCATCGCAGTACGCTGAGAGGCTTAAACAGGTCCCGCCTGCGTGGGAGAAAGCTTTCGAGGTCAACAGCTCTTCCAATGAAGCGGTTCGAGCTTCCTGTGTCGAGTTCGTGCTGGCCGGTTTGTACTCGGTTAACAAGGTCTCGCGAATGCAGGACTACGGGTTGTCGACCTACGAGATTTGAGATCGAAGCAACGGTGGCACTGGCGTGTCGAACGAACGCAGCATCGCTACTGCTACGGCGAGAACACGGGCACGTAGTTCAATGGCATCTGAAGAATAATACACGCCATCGCCGCACCAAACTGCGGTCCCGCTTCGCTTGATCGCCAGGAACCATCATCCGCCTGGTCTTTCAACAGGACGTCGCGAATCGCCGGATACCAGGCGTTCCAGTATTCTCCTCCCGCGTGCCACATTGCCTGCACCGCGTAATAGTGCGTATAGAAAAAGTGTCCGCCGCGCGAAGAACGTGGCTTTGAAGTCAACAAACGCTTCAGCGCCTTTTCGACCTGATCACCTTCATAAATTCCAGCACTGTAAAGCGACGTAACGCCTGCTGCCGTCATCGCCATCGTTGAATGGCCACCGCGAAGCGTATATCGAAAGCTGCCGTTGGTGTTCTGACTCTTCTTCACATATTCGATACACTTCTTTCGCACCTCATCGGAAACATCGATTCCCGCATCTCTGGCTCCACGCAAACCCATGATCTGACAAACAGTGATCGACAGGTCAGCATCGCTTTTGACAGGCTCGTACCGCCAACCGCCATCTTTGTTTTGCGTCTTTGAAGTCAGTGCGACCGCTTTGCGAAGCTTCTCGCCGATCGCGGCCTTCTTGGTCATGCCGTAAACTTGCGACAGGAACAGCATGCTGAATCCGTGACCATACATTCGCTCGCTGGGAAGATCACGACGCGAAATGTATCCGGTACCCTGGACGTTGTTCATTACAAACTGCGCCGAGTTATCAATTGCTTTTCCAAACTTTCCAAAGCCCGGTGCATAGCCGCCGCACATCATTGCCAATCCACCCAGGGACGATGTCGCGACTCCCGATTGAAGGCCACTGGCAGCGAAGGCTCCACGGTTGCGACCCGTCGTGATCTGGGAACGCAATAGATAATTCAATCCCCGATCGATCGCCGCATTCGTTTCCGGCGTCATCAATTCAGAAGGAGACTTTTCATTGGCAGACGCTTTTCGATCTGGTGTTGCCGACGCAACACTGGAAGCAATCGAAGCCCCGCCGACAGCGCCCAACGCTCCGCCAAGAATTAGCTTGTTAAAATCTCTTCGATGATTCATTGCATTGCACTCGCAAGAATTAGACGACTCAATTTTTACCACGACATTACGACCGCAAAGGCGGCTTGTCGTTGGATCATCCGTCAAAGGTTACCAATATCTTAGCCCTTGATTGACTTTGGGACAGCATCACTATTTGAAAGCCTTTTCAAAGCGTTCCTAATTATTACAGCCCGAATTGACCACAGTGGATTTAACCCCATAATCAGAAGGAATATTCGATCACAACCAAATAAATTTGAAAAAATCCGCTGTAAGGCAGGAGCAAATATGACGACCTCGACTGTAGAAATCGACCAATTGGCCATCAATACCATTCGAACACTGTCGATGGATGCGGTTCAGGAAGCCAATAGCGGACACCCCGGAACGCCGATGGCGCTGGCTCCGCTGACTTATTCACTGTGGACCAATTTTCTTAATTATGACCCGGCGAATCCTAACTGGATGGGCCGCGATCGATTTGTGCTTTCGTGCGGGCATGCATCGATGCTTCTGTATTCGGTGCTACACTTGGCAGAAGTGTCGAAAGTGGATGACGCTGGCAATCCAGTGGCTGGTCCGGCAATTTCTCTCGACGACATCCGAAACTTTCGGCAGCTGGTTAGCCCTTGTGCGGGTCATCCGGAGTTCGGCTACGCAGCTGGTATCGAAACAACCACCGGCCCTCTCGGTCAGGGACTTGGAAACAGCCTCGGTATGGCGATCGCTGCAAAGTGGCTTTCAGCGACTTATGACAAACCGGGATATGAACTTTTTGGATTCGATACCTACGCTGTCTGCAGTGACGGCGACGTGATGGAAGGCATCGGCTGCGAAGCCGCTTCGTTGGCCGGCCACCTCAAGCTTTCAAATCTTTGCTGGGTTTACGACGACAACGAAATCACGATCGAAGGACGCACCGAGTTGGCGTTCAGCGAAGATGTCGCAGGGCGTTTCGAGAGCCTCGGTTGGAATGTCGTCACTGTTGAAGACGCCAACGATTTGGGTGCGATGGAAGCTGCCTACTCAAATTTCAAGTCCTGTCAGGACAAGCCGACTTTAATTGTTGTCAAAAGCATCATCGGTTTCGGTGCACCGAACAAGCAGGATACTTCAAGTGCCCACGGCTCTCCGCTTGGCGACGACGAGATCAAGCTGGCCAAGGAGAGCTACGGCTGGCCGGCGGATGAAAAGTTTACTGTGCCCGATGGCGTGCTCGATCAGTTCCGTAACTCAATCGGAAAACGCGGTGCGGACTCGTTCGCTCAGTGGAACGAAAAGTTCACAGCTTATCAGTCGGAGTTTCCTGAGCTTGCCAAACAGATTGCTTTGATGCAAGCCGACGAATTGCCTGACGGCTGGGAGAAGTCGATTCCTGAGTTCGCGGCTGATGCAAAAGGTTTGGCGTCGCGTGCGTCCAGCGGAAAAGTCCTCAACGCGGTTTGCGGAAGTATTCCCTGGTTGATTGGTGGGTCGGCTGACCTCGCCGGTTCGAACAAATCGAACAACGACGATCCAGCAGCCGGTCACTTCAGCGCTAACGAATACTCAGGCAAGAACTTTCACTTTGGCATTCGCGAGCACGCGATGGCAGCGGCCAGCAACGGCATGTCGTTGTGTGGAATTCGAGCGTACTGTGCGACGTTCTTCGTCTTCACGGACTACTTGCGTCCGTCGCTTCGCCTCAGCAGCATCATGCATCAGCCCGTGCTCTACATCATGACGCACGATTCAATTGGACTTGGCGAAGACGGTCCGACTCACCAGCCGGTTGAGCACATGGCTGCCTGCCGGTCCATTCCTGGCGTTTTGGTAATGCGTCCTGGCGATGCGAATGAAGTTGCGGCTTGCTACAAAGCTGCACTTTCGGACAAAAAGCGTCCATCGGTACTGGTACTGTCGCGACAGAATCTGCCAACCGTCGATCGCGGCGATGGAAATGCAGACGATGCAGGGAAGGGCGGTTACGTCGTCCAGGATTGTGACGGAACTCCGGACGCAATCCTGATGGGCACCGGTAGTGAAGTTCAAATCTGCATCGACGCAGCTGAAAAGTTGCAGGCGGCAGGCAAGCAAGTTCGCGTTGTCAGCATTCCTTGCTGGGAGCTATTCGACGAGCAATCAGCGGACTATCGCGAGTCTGTGCTTCCGGCAGCGGTTACCAATCGTGTCGCTTGCGAAGCGGGTATCAAGATGGGCTGGGAGAAGTACATCGGCGCCGAAGGGAAATTCGTTGGTCTCGATTCGTTCGGAGCGTCTGGTCCTTTCGAAGAGCTGTACGAAAAGTTCGGCATCACTGCTGACGCGATCGCAAAAGCTGCCGGCGCCTAAGGGCATAGAAGTTTGGCAAGTTTGATCGTGGCTGCGGCGTCTCGCCGCAGTTTTAGCTTTATAGCAGTGCTTCCCCTCGTCTCTCGCCGCAGTTTTGCCTTGATTGTCAGCTTCACCTCAATCACTTCATCGCTGCATCAGGTTTCTTGACCGCCGCTTTTTCCAGAGTCGATACGTTCGACGCAACTTCCCGTTGCACATCGACCATCGTCAACAGAAGTTTTTCCAAAGACTCAATTTCTGATTCGTGAATCAACAATTTGAACTCGCTTATTCCTTTTTCAAAAGAGAATCGAAAGCGATGTTTGTTAATTTGTCTGACCAAGGATTCCAGATTGCATTTGAGGCCAGGCAGTTTTCTGCGTTTTCGTTCGAAAAACGAATCCTTTGCAGGGACGTCTTTTAAGCTGGTTTTACCAGCAGCATTCTTCCCTGGTTTGGACGGTTCAAAGCGACTGACTTCCAGAACCCTGGACGCGACTTCAGGAGAGATGATGTATTGCATCGCGTCTCGATAAAAGTTCGAAGCAATAACGAACTGGCGATCAAACTCTGCCCTTCCTGATTCGATTCGATTACCTCTGACCCAGGCACTGGCTTTGGCCTGAAGTGATGTCGGAATGACCGACATTCTCAACTGTGGGTCGTAGCCATCGGTCGTCAGTATCAGTTGTTTGACCTGCAGCATCGAAGTGCCTGTTTGGTCAAAAATTTTCAAGGGCGTCAGACTGATTCGAGTTCGAAGTCCGGCATGGTCAATCACGATCAGTGGATGGGTCCAGGTCCCATTATCGATGCATTGTCCCTTCAAAATGTCCGCGATCTTCTTTAGTTGTTGGTTGGTTTTCTTCCGCTGCCCAAACTCTTTCCAGATCGCGAATCCAATAACCAGTCCAGCGAAAACCAAAACGGCAGATGCGACAGCAAGTCCGATAGTTGGCAACCAATCCATCGAGGTGAATTCAAGGATCTTCATGATTTTGCCTGTTTCTCAACATTGAATCTGATACCTCTGATCGCTG
This sequence comes from uncultured Pirellulaceae bacterium, assembly GCA_964446085.1. Lineage (GTDB taxonomy): Bacteria > Planctomycetota > Planctomycetia > Pirellulales > Pirellulaceae > Mariniblastus. The sequence goes on along the minus strand of CAYUNP010000002.1, from coordinate 467 downwards.
TTGTTCGTATGTCCTCAGCAGGTATTGGCAGAAAAACGAAACATTTTTATAGATTGACCAACTCCATAAAATTTTTCCGATTATCACGCCGCGTGGCGATCGTTTAGCAGACCGGCGCTGGCAGACACTAATTAAGAAAAAGCTGAGTCTCGAATCAACCATGCGACCTCGAGTCAAACCAGGAACAATGTCTCTTTTTGTTTACTTTTGGCAAACGTTCCGGGGCAGACTTGGACAGCGTTAAGCCAGGGATATGTCTGAGGGATCGATCGTCGTGAGGAGCTCAGGAGTCAAGTCGGTGATATTGACGATGCGATCCGCCAAATTTCGAATTGCTTTTTCGAAAACGTTACGCACCAATCGACCATTGCCAAAGTGTTTGTCTTTGCGACTGATGGCTGATTCAAAGACATCCCGTAGCGCGGCTCGGACTGCATCTGATACTTGATAGTGTCCTTTTTCTGCCA
>CAYUNP010000001.1:0-117231 GCA_964446085.1 uncultured Pirellulaceae bacterium | reverse complement strand
CTACAATTCTCTACGCAACGTTGTGGAAATCTTTGATAATCTGACACGTTTCAAAAGTGGCATAGGCCTCTGGCGCCTCTGGCCCTTGATCCGCATGTCCACAGGCTGGAAGCCTATGCCACCTATTTATGCGGCCTGAACCATGTGCGCGAATCTGGAACGGACCCGCCTACAATTCTCTACGCAACGTTGTGGAAATCTTTGATAATCTGCCACGTTTCTTCAGGAGATTCCGCGTACTGGAAAAGTTCGAGGTGTGAATCCTGAATCACGCCTTCATCGGCGAGGAACTGAAAATTGATAATGCCATCCCAGTACTCTTTGCTGTAAAGAATGATCGGGATGTTCTGCATCCGTCCGGTTTGCCGTAGCGTCAATGTCGTGAACAGTTCATCCAGTGTTCCAAATCCACCCGGAAAACAAACCAGTGCTTTGGCTCGCAGCAGAAAGTGCATTTTGCGAATGGCGAAGTAGTTGAATTGAAAACACAGTCCCGGCGTGATGTACGAGTTCGGCGTTTGCTCAAACGGCAACGTGATGTTCAGCGCCATCGACTGTCCATTGGCATCGTAGGCTCCCCGGTTTCCGGCTTCCATGATGCCAGGACCGCCACCGGTCTTGATGATGAACTCGCCCTGGTGACCGTCGGCGAGATTGTATTCGGTGACGATCTGGGAGAACTTGCGACACTCTTCATAGTATCGCGATTTTGACATCACACGTTTGGCCAGAAACAACTCGCGTTTGGCATCTTCACTGTCTGGCGAGTCAGCGATTGCCTTTTCAGCTGCGGCAAGACGTTCCTCGGCGACGTCCTTCGGGGCAATTTGGGTACCGCCAAAAACGACAACGGTCGACTCGATGCCGGCCGATTCCATCAATTTTTCCGGCTTGAGCAACTCAAGCTGCAGGCGTACCGGTCGCAGATCTTCACGACCGATAAATGTTTCGTCACGGTATGCCAGGGCATAACTATGATGATTCATAATCGCGTCGAGCCGCTCGTTTACTTCTTTGTCTTCGCTCACGATGCTATCCTGTCCGTTTATTTTCAGTCGTTTTTTATCTGTTTGCTTGAGCGAAAAAGCCTAAAGCCCAGCCGCATATTTTGAAAGACCGGTTTGCCGGTCCACAGCATGTCCCCGAAAGAAACTCGATTCAAACCCACGGCCAGTTTGGAGACGCTGCGTCAAAGGAGCGTTCTTTTAGGGAAGATTCGCAGCTTTTTCGAAGGGCGAGAGTTCATTCATGTCGAAACGCCGCTTCTTTCGAAAGATACGGTGATTGATCGCTACATCGAACCGGTGCGTCTTTCGCGGTCAAGCGTGAATGACGGCCAGCAGCAAGATAAGGATCTGTTTCTGCAAACGTCGCCCGAATTCGCGATGAAACGACTGGTGGCCTCAGGAGCGTTGGCGATCTATCAGATCTGCAAAGCATTTCGCAAAGGCGAAGCGGGCCGACGCCACAATCCTGAATTTACAATGCTGGAGTGGTATCGCGTCGGAGATGACTTGGCAGCGGGAATCGAACTGCTGGCTGATTTTGCAAAATATATGTTTGAGTCGGAGCATGTCGATTCGGTTTCCTATCGTGAGGCTTTCGTGAAGCATGCGAATGTCGATCCTTTTGCTGCGTCGATCGATCAGCTCCGATCAGCATGCGAAGCCGTGGACGTTGACACGAGTTCCTTCGATGCTGATCAGGATCGCGATGTTTGGTTGAATTTGATCATGTCTGAAATTGTTGAACCCAAACTGGGCGTTGCCAATCCAGAAATTATTTTCCACTTCCCGGCAAGCCAGTCGGCGTTGGCGAAAGTCTGTACGGATTCCAGGGGCGATGAAGTTGCCGAGAGGTTTGAGCTTTATGTGAACGGTGTCGAGTTAGCCAACGGCTATCATGAGCTTCTCGACGCGGACGAACTTGAATGTCGCAACGAGAAAGTGAACTCGCAGCGCGAGTCCGATGGGCAAGTTCGTCTGCCATCTGACAGCATGCTGCTCGAAGCGATGCAGCGCGGGTTGCCAGCATGCAGCGGTGTGGCGTTGGGTGTTGACCGATTGATGATGGTGCTGTTGGAGAAGGATTCGATCGAGCAGGTGATTGCTTTTCCATTTGATCGTGCTTAGGTTGAGGTGGTGATCGTTTAACGCATGCCGTTCAGTGAAGATCAAGGTGGCATTTGCTTCCAGCTTGTGAACACACTCCTGATTAGTGAAACGCAGAAACTTCCACAAGATCTGACAGGCTGGAAGCGCTGGAAGCCTATCACACCTTCGTTGAACCGTATTGACGTTAACCGAGTTGCAGCTTTCTATACGAACATCGAGTAAATTCGTGGACGACGAAAAATCACCGAACCCGTTCGCATCACCCGTTGCGGCTGCATCGATTCCGGAGTTCGATCCCGATACAGAGATACGCGAATTCAACTTTGGAATGTCATTGCTCAAGTGGATGGTGGTTTGTGCCGTCAGCGCCGGGCCAAGTTTCTTTATTGCGTTCTTGGGGACCAATCAAGTTTGGGTCCGTTCATCCGCGATGGTCTTTGGGATCCTGTCCTACGTCGCGATGTATCTGTACATCGAGTCAAGAGAATGGACGAGACGGAAGTTGATGGACAAGTCGCTACGAATCGCAGTTAAAACTGGGTTCATCACTCGAGTTGCGATATCGGTGCTTTTCCCGATCGGATTTTTTGTTGACATGATTTGCGGGTTGATTTCAGTCAGTCTGATTTCGAGTCTATTTGACCTTCACATGATGCCAATGGGATCGGAAATTGATCGCGTTTCAGACGTCGGCATTCTAATGACGTTTATTTGGTATTACACAACCACGATGTTGCAAGGTCTTTTGCTCAATATCGTGCTTGGTGGCTATACCTTGGTTGTCTACGCAATTGTTTTACTCGCACGAAGCGGTAGATCTCAAAAGCCGAAAGTTCTCCAGTCCAATCGTTGAGAGTCATGTCGCTGACGGTTGCCGCCAACGGGCGTGGAGAGCACTTTTCGCAGAAGCTCCACTTGTTTTTCTTCCGCTAAAACTTGTGTGTCGTTTTGGCGATCAAAGCTGCAATTCGTCTTCTATCGTTTATCTGGTGAAGCTGGTGTTTGAGCAATGTGAGGTCGTTGTCCGAACGGGAGTCTGTTGAGTTCGTTGTTGCCTCGTTGGCGCCTTTAGCTTTGTGCAATTCAATCTGAAGCTTGATTTCTGCAACTACAGCGGATTCGAGCTCGACTTCACCACGGTCCGATTTATGTTCGCTAAGTGCAGCTTCAAGTCGAAGTCTGGAAACTTCAAACTCAAATTTCGCCAGAGTTTTTACATGCATCGGATGAGAGCCGCTGCTTACTTGTTTTTCAGCTATGTCTAGCAGTTTTTTAGAATGCTCGACCTGTTTTTGTATGATTTTAATGGTTGTCGCATTATCATCGACTTTCCTTTTAGCATTGTCTTTCCTGATGAGTGCAAGGCGAAGCTTATGATTGAGCGATGTGAGTTCGTCCGAAAGGGAGTCCTCTGATTCGCCGGCGACCTTGGCTTGATGTAATTTAATGCGACGTTTGAAGTCTGCAATTCGAACGGATTGGAGTTTCGCTTCGCCAAGAGCCGAGTCTTGATCAATCAGTGCCTTTTCAAGCTGCAGTATAGAAATTTCTAACTCGGATTTCTCGCGCGTTTTTTCAGCCGCCATACGAAAGCCTTTTTCAATCAATTTCTCTGTTGTTACATAACGTTTCCTGGTTAGCTCAACCTGTTTTTTCGCCGCTTCGATAGCTGTCGTGTCATTCGCTTTCCTGCGAGCATTGTCCCTCATGGTGATTGCCCGGAGAAGCCCTTGTTTGAGCCGTGTGCCTTCGCGCTGAAGAGCGGCTTCTTTAGGTCGAGGTGAAGTAGTGCTTTCGGCTTCGCTCGGCTCAAGCTGGCTTTCTTTTGACGTTGATTGCGTCACCGTATTGCTGGCGATTGCAGCCCTACCCGAGTGAGTTTGGTCCAGTTTTTCGAGACGGGCGACTCGTGCGGTCTCTTTCCCATCGCGTTTCATGACGGTCGTACTTCGATCGACTTCTCTTAAATTGTCCAGTTGAGCGCGAGGCGAGACGATGAACTGGATTTGCAATTCCGAATTTCGTTTGACATCAATGAAGCCCGGTGTGCAGTCCTTTCCCAATTCGGAATAGGCCGTCCAGGAACCGTTGGCGTAAACACGGCTGTCCTTAAGTTGCCATTGGGCATCGGAGATGTGCAGCCGATTTTCGCCAGGGACAACCTTTGCTTTAAAGATCCCACGATCGTCAGTCGTCACTCTACGAATCATCGCGCTAGTTTGTGGTCGGTCAGGGCCATACCAGCTTACTGATACGTTTGGCACGGGATTGCCTGATTCATCGACTACGTTTCCAGTGATTGTTGCAGCCGGTGCAAGCTTCATTGGTTCAAGGTTAACGCTTCCGACGATTCCAGATTTAAGTTCAATCACGCGAGGGTACTTTTCCTCGTCTGGTCCGGACATATGAGAGATGTTGTAACTTCCGGTTGAAGGGGCGATGAATCGAACCCATCCCTCCTGGTCCGAAGTTGCTTCGATCCAGTCTGCTGGGCCAACGTAAGTGCCCTTTTTTCGATGACGCCTGGAGTCGTTGGTGAGCTGAGCACCCACTCTGTAGTCCGCGACTGGTTCGCCCGATTCTCCATCCACGACTCGAAACTTCACGTGGACAGGAGGGGCCAGTTTGATACTCACATGCCCCGGGATCTCTTCGATATTCACATACTGTGGGCCATAATCTGGATGACGAATTCGCAGGCATTTGTACGCTGGGTTCGGCCCGGAAAACGGCCCAAGGTCTTCAATGCAAAACTTACCCTCTGCGTTCGTTTGCGCCGTTGTGAAACCATCGATTGGTTCGACCCGTTGATTACATATGTCGTAGATGACAGCACCTTGTACCGGTTTCCCACTGTCATTCACAATTGTACCTGTCAATTTTTCTGCTTCGACAAAAGAGATTTCGTAGTCGATCCCCCCGTCTGCAAAACCTGTCTTGTTGAGATGCGAGCGTGGCGTCAAGGCAATTTGCTGACTCCCATATCCAATGGCTCGAACTAAAAGCTTGTAATACGTATCCGGTCGTTTGCCAAAATTCAGTTCTTTGAATTCGATATTTCCAGATGTATCGGCTTTGCCTTTGGAGACCAGTTTTTCTTCGTAGCCGCCAGCAGAAATCTCATAGAGTTGAAACTGTGCGCTGCGGATTGGTTTTTCTGAATCGCCATTGGCGACCAGTTTGACAAGTATGAACGGGTCTCCAATCGGTAGATCATCACGCTGATTGCCAAGATCAATGTCCGGATTGTTGGCAATTTGAAACTTGTCCAGTCGCCGTCCATCTTTCGTCTCGATGCTCTTCAGAATCATTGGGATCAGACGCTGCGAGTATTCGTCGAGCAGGCTGAGCTTTTCGGCGTCAGTATGCCATCCTTTGGCGATCAGAGATTTTCTTTTGGCAGAGTACTCGGCAATTTTTTGCTCACCCCGTGTACGCACTGTATCCATGCGATCTTCAAGGTACTTTCTTCGTTCAACTCGACCTGTTCCATAGGGGATTCGATCGGAAAGAAGAATCCAGTTCAAGTCTCGAACCAATTGGGCTTTCTCAAGTTCGTAAAGCTCCAGGTAGAGATCTGATACGTCGCGGTTGAGTGCTGGGTCCTCCATCCATTTCGGATTCTCTTCCTGTTTTTGCCGGACGAGAGATTCCTTGTCTTCAATGATCTGTCTTTCGGCCACGACGAGGTCAGTGCGAAATTGAGTAAGTTTTGCGATTGTTTTATTGATTGAGATGACTGATGGATGGCGTTCGCCAAAGTCTTCAAGCAGTTGATGAAGAAAAAGTTTGTGGTAACGAAGTGACTCCTCTACTTGCTGTGAATGCGTCGGCGCGAAAAGGATGATTTTCGTTTCTGCGGTTGGCAGTTCACCAGGTGAAGGGCATTTGCGGAGCAGTTTTATTTCGGTTCGAGTAGCTATGTCGGAGTTGTTTTTGCGCATGGCCTTCTGGAAAAGAAACGGCAGTTCCCAAACCCTTCTGCCTTCCAGTTCAGTGACGCTGAATCCGGCATAACTGATCTCGAAATGTGCGTTTACGATCAGTGGGTAAAAATCGTCGTCGTGCAAATGGTCCGGAGGTATATTCGAAGCGGCAATGCCAATGATGTCGCCCGGCTGAAGCAAATGTTTTGCATCAGAAAACTCAGATGTGTCGAGCCCTCTGTTATTGGAAGTTTCGACTTTATCGGAGTGATGCTCGTCGGTGATTTCGGATCGTGTGACGCGAACGATTTCTTTCCCGCCACGTTTCATGACGATCGTATTTCGGTCGACTTCGACTGAATTGTCATCGCTCACAGGACGCAATTCGTACTTGCCGGATTTAATATCGATACTCTGATCCGTCTTCAGATCAATCACACGCACGTTTCCACCCGTATCGACGATTTCGATCTTGATGTTCGGGTCGTGGGTTTCGATTTGCAGTTCTCCTTGATCGGTAGCAATGCGAATGATCTGCGGTGCGAAGAAAGCAGCCAACCCGATCACGCAGGCTGCCACCAATACGCCGACGGAAATCAGCGGATTCCAGCGTCGCTTCGATCTTGTAGTCCGCGGTTTGACAGAAGGAACAAACGGCCAATCTGAAGGATCGCTTTGGATTGCGACCGCGACCATCGAAGCTGAAGGAGGGCGAGCATCGGGCGACTTTTGCAATAGACTCATCACCAAAGCCGACAAGTCCTCTGGTGAATCTTTCAGGAATTCGCGAGGGTGCCTTGGAGCATCTTTCTGCACTGACTGAAGCATCGCCAAAATGTTGTTGCCACAAAATGGAAGTTTGCCTGACAGCATTTGATAGAGCACGCATCCGAGGCTAAACAGGTCGCTACGACTATCAAGTTCTCCACCACGCGCCTGTTCGGGAGACATGTAACTCGGGGTTCCGGCCAACATGCCGGTCAGTGTTAATGAAACTTCTTCGTTGGTCGCTCGAACCAGCCCAAAGTCCAGGATTCTGACATTGCCGGTTGCTTCCTCCAGCCAGATGTTTGCCGGTTTGATGTCACGGTGGATCAGGTTTGCTTCGTGAGCGGCGGCAAGTCCGTTGGCGATCTGGCTGCCGATGTCGCGAACCTCTTCGGTCGGCATCGGTTGACCATCCTTCATCCGGCGGGCAAGCGTTTGGCCTGGAGTCCACTTCATGGCGATGAACGCCATTCCTTTCTCGACACCCAAGTGATGGATCGAAACGACATTCGGGTGGTCCATCGCGGCGGTGGCTTTGGCTTCGGCCAGGAAGCGTGCTTTCGCCGAATCGCCCAGGGATGGGCGCAAGATTTTCAAGGCCACCTGACGATTGAGCGTCGTGTCGGTTGCCAGGTAGACAACGCTACTGCTCCCGGCCCCAAGCAGCTCCTCAATGCGAAATTGCCCAAACATTCCAATACACTGACTTGATTCATCGGAATCAAACGCCTGTTCGATTTCGACAGCGTGAGTGGAGCGTGAATTGGATTGGCTTTGCAGCGACCAGGCTTTCGCGGCGGCTGCGACCAGGTTGATGTTTGCGAGATCGGTACGACTGGATGCAACATTGTTCGATGGCGAATCACCAAAGGCTTCGATTGCCAGTTGTTCGAAAGTATCGTTGCTTCCAAGTTCCAGAAGCGTATCGTTGCAGGGTGAACATTCCGAGAGGTGCGATTCGAGAACGGAGGCCTGTTCTGGTGCGAGGCTTCCAAACAGAAAGTCAGCAAGCTTTTCGGGGGCAGGGCATTGTGTCGAACTAGGCATCGCGAGTCTCGTATGAGGGACTTCGAACGGTCGGCAACCACGGATGTGTTTTAACGATAACCGTCTTCTATTTAAGACTATGCGCAAGGATTTTGATTTAGCATTTTCGCTGCAAGAAAATTTCGCCGGCTAGTCGATGAGTCCTTCCAATTGCTCGCGTAGCAAACTTAAAAACCTTGTTTTTGCGGAATAAACGGTCCAAACGCTGACGCCATGACGTTTCGCAATGGTGGCTGCATTTTCTTTGGTCAAAACGAAGTCTCGCACCGCGGCCCATGTTGCGGGTTTGAATTCGGGTTCGAGCAGCGTCATTGCCTGGGCGACAAGTTGTTGCTTGTATTCGAGATCCCAAATCGATTGGGCGGTTTCAGCCAACTGTTGAAGATCTGAGTCGCTGGCTTCCTCGCAGACGATTTTCTTTTTGCGACAATGTTCGCGAAACCGGTTCAGCGTCACCATCCGCAACCAGCCGCGAAAACTCTTTGACTGGTCGTATCGAAACGACGGTAACTTTTGAAAGACAATCGTCAGGACGTCTTGAACAAGGTCCGCAGCGTCTTGCGAGTTGAGTCCCGTTTTTCGAGACCAGTAGAATAGCAGCGGTGTGTAGAGATCCACAAATTGTCCCCAAGCCTGAGCGTCTTCAGCAGAACGCAATCGCATCAAGAGGCTCATTGAGGTGGTTTGGGTCATCTCTCCAGTTTCACAGAATTTTCGTGCAAATCAAGTTCCGTGTTCCAAACTCAAAGAGGCGCAAAAAGAAAGTGCCCAGATTCGCTTGCGTCTGAACACTCTACTTTCCGTACTTCTGCTTCCTTTTTCAAGCTCCCATGGCGTCTTCGAACGATCCTTCCTGGACTTCGAAGCAAAGGTTGTCGCGGACCCACGCGATGCCGTCAGCACTGGTGCGGTCGCCTTCGCGATAGTTGCTTTCCGCTTCGACGATCAGGGGCGCTGTTTCGCTTCCCATGATTTCGCAGTAGCGTGACGCATAGCCAATTTTCATCATGACTTCAGCGTAACGGGTCATGTTCAAGTCGCCCGTTGCAAGGTCGGTGAACTGCATCGCACGGTTGTGCCAATTGCTGTCCATCTTACGCAACGGCACACTGTGATGAATCGTGTAGTTTTTTACGTGGCAGCCGTAAACGCGATCGCCGACTTTGTTGAAACGCGTTTCCCAATCTTCACCTTCCCAACAGTGAGACGGATCGGCATTGACGGTGAGACATTTGTCGCCATCGCAAATGTCGACCAGCATGTTGAACTCGTCCGCACACGCGGCGGCGGTTCCAGGATGGATCTCGTGGGCAAGGTAGATGCCAAGTGAATTCGCGTGGGCACGAAGTTTGGCGGTCTTGTTGACGAAACGTTCTTTGCCTTCTGCCATCAAATCAAAACCCGGTCCAGCCCAGAATCCCCAAGGGTATCCAGTAGCCATCTCCCAGCCGAAAGCCACGCCCCAAAACATTGGCATGATTTTGATTCCACATTCGGCTGACAGGTCCATCAGCTTAAGTAGGTAGTCTTCGTACCATTGTTCAATTTCCGAAGGTGACTTGTCGTGGTTCTGTGCGTGAATGAATGGATGGCCGCTTTTGGTTCCCGTCCAGGCACTGGTGTGAACCCAGAAAGGGCAGTGGGCAGAAATGCCATCGAAGTGCAAACCGTGTTTCTCGAAACAGTCTGTAATCTCTTTCGCTGATTTGAATGACTCGCCGTCGTCTGACGCTTGCAGCATGTAGTTGGAAGGCTGGGCGCCACCGGCGCCGGATGCTTTCGCGAAAGCAAGAAACTCGTCAAGAGTTTTCGCGCCGTGTTGAGCTCCTTCGATGCTGGAATGAAAAATTGGCTTTGCCATAACGTCTCGCCTGGTGGTAAGTCTGCTAAAATTGGGGAACGCCCATTGTGGTCGCCACCTCGATTGCTTTCAAGGATTCGAAATTCCATTCGCAGCGGAAACTTGATGTAACAAGTTTCCCAATCGGATTGGTTGGCCCAAGTTTACGTTGTGGTCCTTATTAACACGTTAAAGCCATGATTGCAATTTCTGACAATGTACAAATTCGCAAGGATCCGCCGAGTGGCACGATTTTGATTAATCGCCCCGACAAACATAACGCTTTGTCACGTGAGATTATTTCGATGCTGGAACAGGCGTTTCAGGATTTTCACCAGGAGCGTAGCGTTCGCGGAATCATTCTGACCGGGATTGGAGAAACGTTCTGTTCCGGTACGGATCTGGTTCAGCTGAAAGCAACTTCCGAAAGTGAAAATGCAATGCAGCAGTGGCACGAAGATGTCAATTCGTTTCGTTCGCTGATTGAGTTGATGTTGCGCTTTCCAAAGCCGATTGTATGTGCGGCCAATGGCGCGGTCGTTGGAAGCGGTCTTACGTTGTTGCTTGCTTCCGATTTGGTGGTTGCGTCGGAGTCGGCCACGATTTCCATTCCCGAATCGCTACGTGGACTAAGCCCTGGTTTGACGACTCCTTTGCTTTCGCATCGACTTGGTGTCGGCCCGGCATCGCGATTGCTTTTCGGTGGCGAAACGCTTGATGCCGCAATGGCAAAAGAGCTGGGACTGTTTCACGAAGTTGTTAGTGAAGATTTCGTCTGGGCCAAGAGCCAGGAGATTGTTAGTCGTGTGGCAGAGACCGCTCGTGAATCTCATCAAATGACGAAGCAGTTTTTAACCGAAACGGTAGGAGAACAACTGTTCATGCAGCTCAGTATCGCTGCCGCAAACATGGCTGCAGCGAGGACGACTCCAGCGGCGAAGGAAGGTGTTGCTGCGTTTCTTGAAAAACGTGAGCCAGATTGGGATCGACCGACGGAGTTTTAGGAACCACGGATGAACAGGATGAACACGGATTTTTTGTTGAGGGGACGTGTCGAAACTCGAAGAGCAAACGAAGCGAATAATCGGTTGTGCTATGGAAGTCAGCAATTCGATCGGACATGGCTTCTATGAGAAGGTCTACGAAAACGCGTTGGTTGTCGAATTTGGGCTGAACGATATTTCTGTTGAGCAGCAGAAGTCCTTTCCGGTTATTTACAAAACGGTCGAAGTTGGAAAGTTCATTCCTGATTTGATTTGCTTCGGTGAAATTATCGTTGATGCCAAGACCATCCAGTCGATTACTGATCGCGAAATTGGCCAAATGCCAAATTATCTGAAAATCACAGGCTTGGAGGTGGGGCTTATTATCAACTTCAAACACGCCAGACTCGAATGGAAGCGTGTAACGCGCTGACAAAATCCGTGTTCATCCGTGGTTCTCAAACCCATATTTCCAGGAACTCAGTCTCTTCTGTTGGCGTGACGGTTGTTGAATTCAGACAAGCCGGCAGCAAAGTCGTTTCCGCGCGGCCGAGTGATGAACCGGAAGGGTCGCCTTCGATGTTCACTGTGCCATTGATCACTGTCAGGATTCTGAAACGACCGTCTCCTCCAACCTTGATTGCGGATCCTGTTCGGTGTCGCACGATTGTGAACTTGTCGCAGCTAACCAGCGTTTCGATTCCACGATCGGCTGCCACGGCAACGGAGGCCTGCACTGGTCCGCGTGCGAAGTCTGTCGCTGCGATTCCCTGTTCGATGTGGAGGTCGCGCGGATTGCCGTCGGCATCAACCCGACCCCAGTCATCAATGCGGAACGTCGTGTTACTGGCCTGCTGGATTTCGCAGATCAACAACCCGGCACCGATCGCATGCTGTGTGCCCGCTTTGATGAAAACGCAGTCGCCGACTTTCGGTTCAAAGCTGTGCATCATCGAAGGTGTCTCGCCGCTGGCGGCAGCGCTGCGAAAGTCTTCTTCAGTCACGCCTTGCTTCAGTCCAGCGTAAATTTTTGCCCCCGGTTTGACGTCCATCACAATCCAGGCCTCCGTTTTGCCCAGATCCGGTGGAGACAGGGTAGCTCCAAACGCATCATCGGGATGTACCTGAATTGACAAATCACGATTTGCGTCCAGAAACTTGAGTAGCAGCGGAAAGCGATTTCGCAGCTGCGACGGGATTGAATCCGAATTCAGTTGCTTCGCTAGCTCGGCTCCCAGAAGTTCGTCAGCGCCGTCAGTGATTAATTGTCGCAGGCTTTTGCCTTTCAGGTCTCCGAACAGGACAATACTCTGGTCGTCGCCGTGGTCCACGATCTCCCAGCTTTCGGCCGCCGTTTCGTCGCCGGTGTCTTTGAGTAACTGGTCGCGTAACCCGAACCCACCCCAGATGTATCGTCGAAAAATTGGTGCAAAACGAAGTGGGTACATGACGGGTCCAGGTAGAATGGAGTTCAGGAAAGTGAGCGTTCATTGAGGGAATCGCGGGCTTCTGATACGATCCAGCCAAATCACGACACCAATTTACAGCCTCCACGTACGAGAAAAAGTAGCCTGACCTGGAATGAGTTTGCGCCAGAGCGAAGATGATCTTTTTGAAGAAAGCCGGATGAGCTTTGGGCAGCATCTGGAAGAGCTTCGTTGGGTGTTGGTCAAAAGTTTGATTGCCCTGTCGATTGGGTGCGTTTTCGGATTTTACTTTGCCGAAGAAGTCGTCAAGCAACTCAACGTGCCGCTGAAGCGGGCGATTGACTCATACCATTTGGTCGATGCCAAAGATCAAATGATCGCCGAACAGGGCTATGTGGCTCCCGACCTTGCTCCGTGGATGAACGAATCCGGATACATTCCTCAACGGGCACTGGTCGATCCCGGCGAGCTGCTGAGAGTTCTGCAAAAGATCAGCCCGGACATTGGTTCGAAGGTTGATCTGAGACCGTACATGTTTTCAGTGATTGACTTTGATCGCGGCCAGTTGGCTTCGTTGGCAAAACGAATGTCAGAACAAACGGTTGACGAGAACAGTGATGCAGAACGCTTGACGGCAGTTTGGCAACGAGTGCCCAAACCGCTGCAGATAGCAATCAGGAAAGTCGCGATCAAAACGGAAGTCAACGATGACGACATGCAGGCGTTGGTCGACGCGTTCAATGAAGTTTCTGGATCGGATTTGAATTCCGATGATGCGTTCAGCGAGCTGTTAACGGAGCCGGAGACCGGATACATTGCCAGGCTATTTTCTTCTGGCGAGGAGAAACCACTGGCCAAGATGAAGTCCTGGTTGAATGAGCATGACAAAGACACCAGTGCGAATCGACAGCTAAACCGAGCCCTTGTACATGGCTTGTTCTCCAATGAGCTTCCGCCGCTCAAGCGTGCCCTGGAAGAGCTGCCGATCTGGATGCCGCTGGACTTTGAACCACAGTCTCTGGCAACAACGGATGGGTTTTTGATTTGGCTAAAAGCGGGACTGATCACGGGGTTGCTGATCGCGTTGCCGGCGATCATCTGGTTTCTGTGGACCTTTGTGGCTGCGGGACTTTATCCTCACGAGCAAAAGTATGTTTACATTTTCCTGCCGATTAGTCTGCTTCTGTTTTTCGCCGGAGTTTTCCTGGCGTTCTTCTTCGTCTTTGCACCCGTGTTGGACTTCCTGTTTTCATTCAACAAGAGCATGGGAATCGCGCCGCAAATGCGGATCAACGATTGGCTGAGCTTCGTGATGTTCCTGCCGCTTGGTTTTGGCGTTGCGTTTCAGTTGCCGCTGGTGATGTTGTTTGCAAATCGAATCGGTGTGGTCAGCATTGAAGCCTACATCGAAAAATGGCGAATCGCGGTTATGGCGATCAGCGTGATTTCGATGCTGCTGACACCCGCGGATCCGATCAGCATGGTCCTGATGGCAGGCCCTTTGACCCTGTTGTACTTTTTGGGAATCGGAATGTGCAAATGGATGCCATCGCCTCAAAGCGACAATCCGTTTGGCGAGGCAACGACATGAGCAAGTTGGAAGAATCCTTTCCGGCGCAACATCCGTTGGCAGGTTTTGAGCAACAGATTGACAGTCTGCGTGAGTGTGGTCGGCTTTTTCATTCACGCGGTTGGTCGGTTGGAACCAGTAGTAATTACAGCGCCGTGATTCCCGGTGAGTCAGTCGAGTTAATCGTGACTGCCAGCGGCAAGGATAAAGGCCGGCTTGAACGTGGCGATTTTGTGCGACTTGGTCACGACGGTCAGCCAACGGAACCTGATCAGCCGAAGTCATCTGCGGAAACGATGTTGCATGTTGTGCTGTCGGCGGATCCTGTGAATGCGGGCTCGATTTTGCATACGCACAGTATCTGGGGCACCTTGCTTTCGGATCGCTTTTTTGAGCAAGGTGGCTTTGAAATCGAGGGCTACGAGATGCTCAAAGGCCTCGAAGGGACGCCAACGCATGAGACTTCACATTGGGTGCCGATCTTTGATAACACTCAGGATATCCCGGCGCTGGCGAAGGAAGTCCAGGCGATGATTGCGTCGCAGCCAGAGAAGATTTCGCACGGGTTTCTGATTCGCAAGCACGGCTTGTATACTTGGGGGAAGGATGTGTTTTCCGCGAGAAGACATATCGAAGTGTACGAGTTTCTCTTTGAGTGCGAAGCCAGACGGCTGGGCTTGTAGAGTGTTACGGCGGTATCCGTCGTGTGTTGAATTCTGCGGTGGATCACCGCGCTACGATGTTCAAACAAGGTGCGACATGGTTTCCCTGTCACGAATTGGCCAACTGGCCTGCGCTGTATTGATGTGCCTGTTGGTAACTGGTAATTCAGTTGCCGAAGAAAGTCAGAAGCTGCCCAACATCGTCCTGATCATTTCGGATGACCAGGCCTGGACCGATTACGGGTTCATGGGGCATGACGAGATTCAAACGCCCTCGTTGGATAAACTTGCGGCGCAAAGTCTGACGTTCACTCGCGGATATGTCCCGACGAGCCTTTGCCGTCCGTCGCTGGCGTCGATCATCACAGGACTCTATCCGACACAGCACCATATTTCAGGAAACGATCCCGGATTACCAAAGGGCATGGATCGCAAGCAGGGCAGGGCGTCAGACGAATACCAGACTCTGATTTCGCAACTCAATGGAAAAATCAAATCGCTCGATACGATTCCACGTTTGCTCAAAGAGAAAGGCTATGTCAGCTTTCAATCCGGGAAATGGTGGGAAGGCTCTTTTGAGAATGGTGGCTTCACACATGGGATGACACATGGCGATCGTAAGCGAGGTGGTCGGCACGGCGACAAAGGTTTGACCATCGGACGCAAGGGGCTCAAGCCGATCTTTGATTTCATCGATCAGGCTGACGACAAACCATTCTTTGTTTGGTACGCGCCGTTTCTGCCTCACACGCCACACAATCCGCCTGAGAGACTGTTGGAAAAGTACAAGGCCGATGGCCGTCCCATTGAGTTGGCAAAGTACTACGCGATGTGCGAATGGTTCGACGAAACTTGCGGGCAACTGGTTGAGCATGTCGACTCCAAAGGAATGGGTGAGAATACGATCGTGATTTACGTCACTGACAATGGTTGGATTCAGCGAACGTCGCAAACTGAAGTACCAAAAACATGGGGCAAAAAGTTTGCTCCCGGAAGTAAACAATCGCCCTGGGAAGGTGGAATTCGAACTCCGATCATGTTGCGTTGGCCAGGCAAGATTGATCCAGAAATGGATCAAGTGACACCCGTCAGCAGTGTCGATCTGGCTCCGACGATATTGGCTGCGGCTGGAATCGAGAAACCGGATGCCATGACAGGGCTCGACTTGATGAACGCGGCCAAAGGTGAGATGCTCAATCGGGAAGCTGTCTGTGGTGAAATTTTTGCTCACGACATCGCGGATATCAATGATCCGTCCAAATCGTTGCTGTACCGTTGGTGCATCGCTGGAAACGAGAAACTGATCATGTGTCTCGACGGTCAGACGGGAAGGTATGGCAAGATCCACGAACACATGCAGGGCGACAAGTCACCCCAGTTGTTTGATCTCGTTGCTGATCCTCATGAACTGGAGAATCTCTACAGGCAACGGCGCGAGAACGCGATTGGTCTGGAGTCTTCACTGACGAAGTTCTTTTTGCGGCTCCCGGATCCAGGGCAGAAGCGCGACCAGGCAGCAGAAGAAGAGAAGTTCACAGAGCAGGATCGCTTGCGTGGTTCGGTAACACCTGAACGGGCGTGGTGGGATCTGAAGCACTATCATCTTTCGCTTGCTGTCGATCCGGAATCAAAAACGATCAAGGGTTCGAACGTCGTTCGTTTCTCGACGCTCGGAGAAGGGTCGGTGATGCAGATCGATTTGCAGGAGCCGCTGAAGATCACGAAGATCGAGCACTCGACAGGTGAATTGCCTTTTGAACGCAATGGAAATGTTCACCTGGTTACGTTTTCGACTCCCCTTGCAAAGGGCATCAGCGACGAAATCAGAGTCTTCTATGAAGGCGCGCCTGTCGTTAGCAAGAATCCTCCCTGGAGTGGCGGATTCTCCTGGCAAAAAGATGACCAGGACAAGCACTTCATCGCCACGTCCTGCCAGGGGATCGGTGCGAGTATCTGGTGGCCTTGCAAAGATCATGGCTACGATGAGCCTGACGAGGGAATGCAAATCAGCATTACCGTGCCCGAAGATCTGACTGCGGTCTCCAATGGTCGATTGTCGAAAACGGAGCATGACGCCGAGTCAAAACTGAAGACGTTCCATTGGGTCGTGACGCAGCCCATTAACAATTATGGCGTGAACGTGAACATCGGGAACTACGTCAATTTCTCTGACAAGTACAAAGGGGGATTTGGTGAACTCGATATGGACTACTGGGTTTTGGCGCATCAACGTGAGACTGCAGAGAAACATTTCAAGGAAGCTCCGCGAACGATTGAGGCATTTGAGCACTGGTTCGGGAAGTATCCGTTTTACGAAGACAGTTACAAACTGGTCGTCGTTCCGTATCTGGGAATGGAGCACCAGAGTTCGGTGACTTACGGCAACGGATTCAAGAACGGCTATCGCGGTCGGGACCTGAGCGCGACGGGCGTGGGGCTGAAGTTCGACTTCATTATCGTGCACGAGTCTGGCCACGAATGGTTCGGAAACAACGTCTCGATGAAGGACGCAGCTGACTTGTGGATCCATGAAAGTTTCACGAACTATTCAGAGAACCTGTTTGTCGAATATCACTTCACAAAGAAAGAGGCCGAAGACTACGTGATCGGCTGTCGGAAAAACGTCAGAAACAAAACCCCGATCATTGGAGTCTACAACGTCAACAAGTCAGGTTCTGGAGACATGTATTACAAGGGCGGCAACATGATTCACATGATGCGGCATATCGTGGACGATGATGAAAAGTGGCGAGGTATCTTGCGTGGACTCAATAAGAAGTTTTGGCATCAGACGGTCACGACGCAACAAGTTGAGGACTATTTGAGTGAGCAGGCAGGTTTTGATTTCAGCAAAGTTTTCGACCAGTATCTTCGCGGCACGGATATTCCGGTGCTCAAATACAGCATCGACGGCAAGAAGTTGCGATATCGCCTGGAGGACACGGTTGATGGATTTCGGATCCCGGCAAAAGTCAGCATTAACAACAGGGCGTTTGTGCTGGAGCTAAGCGATGTGTTTGCAACCTTTGAGCTTGAGGAGGAGATCGATTCGTTTGAAGTCGATCGGAATTTTTACATCGAGGTTGAAGCAATTAAGTAGTTCGCGCCACGGTACAACTCAGATGTAATACGTATTGTCCCCAAGGGACATTTATTGCCCAGCCCGGCATGAAATGCCGGGTGCGGTTTCTAAAATGAGTGCCATTCGGCGAGACGCCCCAGCCACAGCAGTTAGATCAGGCTACTTCGTGTCTGCCATTTTCAACTTGTAAACTCGTCTGTAGTTTAGTTCTTCGCCGAGGTTGGGAATCAGTGGCCAGCTGAGCGTCGCGACTCCATCCTCCAATTCGTAGTCTGCAGGTTGGTTTGTGAACGGATCCAATGGCAATGACAACTCGATTTCGGACAGTGAACCCGGCATGCGATTCTCATTTTTGCTCGCATGGTCACGAATCGCTTCGACGATTTGGAGTAGTTTGGCGTGGCGTCCGGTGCGATGACAACCAAGAAACGGTTCAATTGAACAGATGGTGAAAAACTTGCTCGGGATCGCTCCTTCGTGAACTTCCGCGGTACTTTTAAAAGCGACTTTGGCGTTCAGTTCGTCAGCTTCCGTTTCCAGTTTGGCAAGCGACTGGATTGCCTGGTGAGTCGGCAGTTGGGTGGCGGCGATGTATTTTGCTCCAATGAGTTCAATGTGTGACAACACCCAACGAATAGACTTCTCCTCGTCTGACATTTTCTCGATCTGGGCTTTGGAGAATTCAGTCGAGTCCACCAACTTTTCTGCGGCAGTTCTTAATTTACGTTTTAGATCTTCTTGATCGAGTTCGTCAATCGAAGTAACGGACGCAACGTAGTACTCGAAGAGTTCGCTAAATGCCACTTTCCATTCGGTATCTCCGATCGGCGGTAGCATAGCTCTATCGAGCGACGGCATCGATTTGTGAATCATGGTGGCTTCCAGTTCGATGGCTGATTTGAAATCGCCAAGCGTGTTGGGCAGCAGCGGAAGGGCGTAGTAAAAGTTGTCTGAGTCTGCATGTTGAATCAGGTCTTCGAGTTGCGTGAATCCCATTTTTGCAATGGCGGCTCCAACCAACTGGCAGACGGTAAATGGCGTTCTGGAAACGTGTCTCGCACATGCCATCTGAATCAAAAGACCTTCTTCGGCATCTTTCAGGTTTCCTTTGGCAATTTGAATTTTGATCCAAAGCGACATGATCCGACCTGTATATTCTCGCATACCCTGCACGTCCGGCAGGAGGATAGTAACCATGGGTTGCTCGCCGAGTGGATAGTCCCAGTCAGCGTCACGTGTGTACGCAGCACGTCTCATTTTTTCTTTGAAGGGCGTGAAGGCACTATCCCACTTCATGAGTTCTGGATCATTGCCTTTCATTTCCAGCCAGTCACTCATGTGTTTGTCTTTGAGTTTTATGAAGTGCGTTTGCTCCCACGGCATTCGTAGCAGCTCAATCGCAGCGTTGCCGTCGCGAAGTTCGTGTTCTCTGGGCAGCAGTCTTACGTCATCTGGATTTTCTGAAACTGATCGGGCATGTAGAGTTAGTTTGACGACGTTTTTCTCTTGAGCGTGCGATTGTCCAAGAGTGCAGCAAACGAGAACGCAGGCAAAAAATGCGTAGCGAACAATTGATGTGATTGTTTTCATAGCTGGCTTTCAAGTTGGAGTTGAGAAAATGCGATTTGTCTGTCAGGCCTGAACTGAGCCAAGGGTGCACTCGTGAAAACTAGAGCCAATTTCAAAACCGTTCTCGTCAAAGTAGCACGACTCTCCGAGTCGTAATTTCACGTTCGGTAACGACTCGGAGAGTCGTGTTACTTTGGTTTTGAAACTGCCTCCAGTCTTGATGAATCGCTAATTCAGTTCATTCAAAAACGAGATCGTGCTCAATGGCGTTTCGATGGGTGGTGGCAGTTCCATGCTTTCGGATTCGTCACCAGCATTGGTTTGATCAAGCAATTCGAAAACTCGATTCAACGGCATGGCAACAGCAAGCGTTGTCGTGTTTTGTGTTCGAACAAACGAGCGGCGTGGAGTTGGGTCGGGAGACTCTTTGGCAATGGACTGGGATGCGGTTTCTGATGTCTGCTGAGTTGGATGCGAAAACTGATGTCCCAGGAAAAAACCAATGCCAGAGGCAATCAACAACGACAGCATTGCGTTCACATGAAGTTTTCGACGTTGGTTTCGCAGCTTTGTTTCTGCCGCGGCCATCCCGCATTGGTACAGCAGTCGGGATTTGGTTTCCGCAGGAACTTCAGGCGTTAGCTGCCTCAAGGAATTCATGAAGGCATCGTCAGACATATCAGGATTTTTCATTTGTTTACCTCACAGGTAACGTCGTAAAACGATCTGAGTGATTCAATTGCCGAGTTGTAGATTCGCCAGGCAGTCGCTTTTGAGATTTCCAGGTGAACAGCGATTTCGTCAAAGGTTAGCTGCCCCCAAATCTTCGCCGCGACGACTTCCCGTTGTTCCGTCGTCAGTTGCTGAAGAAAGTTCTTCAGTTCGGAGGTCTCTGCTGTGGAGTTCACGGGCACTGTTGCTCGCTCCGATTTGGATACGAGCTGTTGCCTTGCTTTCCGTCGCTGAGCGGATTTGTTAGCGTTGATGGCTTTGTTTTTTGCGACCTTGTAAAGCCAGGCCCGAGGGTTGTCGGGGGCTGTGGCAAGGCCAGCGAGTTTGACAAAAGTTTGCTGGACAATGTCTTCAGCGTCAGGTGCCGGTCCGACCCACGCGACCAATGGCCCCCAGTGGGAATCAAGAAGTCGCGAGATTTCTTCGGGTGGTAGTGGCACGGATTCTGTTCATTGAGACAGCGATGGTTTGTCTTTTCATATTAGTAGACAACGCCGCAGAGATGCTGTTTCAGGAAAAGCGGAAGTTTTGGCGGTTCGCGGGTTGTTGCTCGGCGGATTGAAGACACCTATGATTTATTGTCAGGATTGGATTCCTCATTTTTGGTGTGACTCAAAATGCAATTTTCACTTAAGCGTTTGCTCATCCTGTTCGCATTTGCCAACTTTTTGATTGCAGCTGCATTCGTGTTTCCACCATTTCTTTCGATGATCGTCTTTACCTTTGTGTCGCTGGTCGTGTTGCCGCCAGTGGTCATCGTTGGTGTTGTGCAATCGCGAGGCTCCCGGCAGGCGTTCTTTTTAGGCGCCATGGTTACGGGTACCCCGCACTTCGTTATCAATTTGTATATGTTGTCTATGGTTTTGGTTTCGTTTGATGTAAGTAGCTTGCTGGCGTCCGACAGCGAGTTTAATTATTTCGGCGTGATACATTTGGGCCTTATCGTCATCGGAGCTTTGGGTGGCCTGATGGGAATGGTGGCGCATGCATTTCTGTTGCCGGTGTCGGGTTCAGAGAATCCTGATCAGAACGCCGAGTCGAAAACCGGGACTGCGGTCGCTGGACCCTGGAGTGAAGAAGAGCTCGCAAGCGATGAGTCCGCGGTGCAGCAGGTTAAATTGCCGCGATAGTGTGGTTGCCGTTAGTTGTTGACAGAAACCGGTGCGACAAAGTGCAAGTGTGCGTTCCGAAAAAAAGCCCGTCACGAATTCGCGACGGGCTTTTTGATTGATTGACGTTTCGGCAGGAGCCTCGAAGCTAGTCGAGGAAGCCAACCAGTTCCTGGCTGCGGCTTGGCTGCTGCAGTTTGCGAACCGCTTTCGCTTCGATCTGACGAATACGCTCGCGAGTTACTTTGAAGATATGTCCGACTTCTTCCAGCGTGTAGCTGTAGCCGTCGCCGAGACCGTAACGAAGTTTGATGATCTCTCGCTCGCGGTAGCTGAGCGTTTTGAGAACATCCTGAATCCGGCCCTTGAGCATTTCCTGCGATGCACCGATT
Source organism: uncultured Pirellulaceae bacterium (assembly GCA_964446085.1). Taxonomy (GTDB): domain Bacteria; phylum Planctomycetota; class Planctomycetia; order Pirellulales; family Pirellulaceae; genus Mariniblastus. The sequence goes on along the minus strand of CAYUNP010000001.1, from coordinate 96,010 downwards.
GATGGGCTTTCTGCTTCACCGTCAGGCAGCAAATCACCGAAGTGGCTGTCTTCGCTGTTACCAACGGGACGATCAAGGCTAATCGGGTAACGGCTCATGGCCAGAACACGACGTGCTTCTTCAACGGTCGTTTCGCTGCGGCGAGCAACTTCCTCGAGTGTTGGCTCACGTCCAAGCTCCTGAAGAAGCTGGCGAGAAACCGAACGAACGCGGGACATGGTCTCAACCATATGAACCGGAATACGAATCGTACGGCTTTGGTCAGCTACAGCACGAGTGATCGCCTGGCGAATCCACCATGTGGCGTAAGTACAGAACTTGAAGCCACGACGATATTCGAACTTGTCGACGGCACGCATCAGGCCAGCGTTACCTTCCTGAATCAGGTCCAGGAAGCTCAGGCCGCGGTTGCGATACTTCTTGGCGATCGAAACCACCAGTCGAAGGTTACCTTCGGAAAGTTCCCGCTTGGCTTTTTGATACTTGCTGTAAACACGTTGCAGGAAACGAACCCGGTTACGAAGGCTCATTGGTGTTTCCTGGCAGGCGACAAGAATGCCACGCATTTCCTGAACCCAGGCTTCACGCTCTTCTGCTGGCTTCTTTGTCTTCTTGTGCTTCTGGATTTTGACCTGAAGTTCATCAACTCGTGAGCTGAAATCTTCAATCATGCGAATATGATTTTCAATTCGCTGGGTACGCAAGCCGAGCTCTTCGATCAATCGAACGCAACGACGTCGTCGACGGCCAAGGTTAGCCCAGGCTTCCTGACGTTTCTTTGCAGAGGCCGTCTTGGAATAAGCCGTCAGGAAATCGTGACGGTTCTGTTTGAGCAGAATCGAAAGTGTTTTCAGGTTGTGGCCGATACGACCAAGGATCTGTTCTTTCTCAAGACGGTCGGTTACCGAAACCTGAACGGTGCGATCAAAAGGAAGCTCACCGCGATAAACGCGAACGAGCGTTTTGTAGGCTGCCTTGATGACGTAATCTGATTCCAGCAGTCGTGTACGGAACTGACGACGCGTGTCTTCGATGCGTTTGGCCAGAGTGATCTCTTCCTGACGAGTCAGCAAAGGAATCTCACCCATCTGAGTCAGGTACATGCGGACAGGATCATCAGACCAGCCTTCGGTCTCATCAATACCGGATTCACCGGCTTTGGGATCAGCTACTGGTTGAACTGCCGCATCATTGGTTGGTGCAGCCGGATCCGCCTCCGCGATTGCTTTTTGAATGCCATCGTCAGGAACACGTGTTCTGGTTTCTTCGCCGTTAAATTCTTCGATAAGGGTATCGTACAATTTTAACTCCGCCGGAAATCTGGGTATGTATTGAGAAAATGAAGGTTGGATCGAAAACTGGTTCAGGGCGTCAATGTCTGAACAATTTTACTTAGCCATCACTCATCATCAGAAATTCAAGTTGTTGTTTTTTGGTCTGTTTGTTGAAGGAACGTTACTGTCCGGCAATCCATGGCCAAGGCTGATACGTAGCAACTGTAAAATTGTTCGCGCAGAGGTACTCAGTTTTCTTCCCATCTGACGTCCGAACAATCCAGTCGTCATCACCTGTGTCGTCCAGCTAAGGTCTCATCCCTGTTGCGGTGACTTATATTCCTTTGATGTGCAGATGATCCTCTGCACATGGATCGTCCGTTGACAAAGACACTCGAATGGCTGGATGGCAAACTGGGCTCAATCCGGGGTGGCTGTTGTAACAGCATGAGTGATGTTAACGGCTTAGGAATTTTAACTCACGTCCTAAAAGGGTCCAGTCAATTTTGTCCGGGACCCCTATTTTTTCCAAATGAGAATTGAATTGCGCCGCCAAGTTGGGCACAAAGTTTGCCTAGCACAAACGACCCACCAAGTGGCCTGGCAACGCCCCTGTGAACCACGATTGGAAATTGACCGTAACGATCCAAAAGATCCGTTTTTCTATTGTCTTTGGCAACGTTGATCCTGCGAACCAAATCGCCTCCCCAAGAGGACAATCCTGAGAGCCAATGGGTTCGACTGAGAGCCATTGCAGGCTAGAATTTGCCAAAATTAGTGCTTGCATACTGGGCGAGTCAATTCACATTCCGGTCAGATAATCCAACAGAAACAAGGACACCTTGAAATATGGCCGTTCGATATAGCTTTGAATGCCCTGAATGCCACGCATCTGTGGAGCTTTCTACGACTCAAGCTGGGCAGGAAATGTCCTGTTCCAGTTGCATGGCAACTTTTTCAGCCCCCAAGCTTGGTGATATCAAGAAGCTTCCCGTGGTGGGTGGCACGGCAGAAAAATCGGGCAAAAAGCGACGCTCGAATTCGAGATCGGGCTCGCCCGTCAAAGGCTGGCTGTTCGCCGGAGGACTGTTGCTCCTGGTGATCAATGGGATCGCAGGATTTTTGGTTTACCAGTACGCCAACAGGCTTCAGGTCGATGTCGATATTGAACAGATCATTGCTGAGGAGCTCAAACAAATCGATGAGGCTCCCCCGGCAGAGATTTACGGAATCGCGGCCGGTTCAACGAAAGAAAGTTTTCAGTTGGAGTACAGTGAAACCGGCTATCGCACACGAAACATCAGAAGCGGAATCATGGAGTCCATAGCCTATGTGTGTTGGGGTGTCGGAGGTGTGGGGTTGCTGATGTTGCTGAGCTCGTTCTTCCTGAGAGGCTGATTGTCGACGCATGGCAGTCCGTTTTTGCTGAAGCCTATTTGTCTTTTGAGCTGACCTTCAACTTTACGGCATCGAATTTGGCCGTGCCCGTTGCCCCGAAGAGTCCAATACGGACGATGGCATCCTTCGTTGCGATGGGGACTCGGACGGATTTAATTTCCAGCTTTTGCCAATCTTTATTCCTGGCCAGTGGATCAAGCACCGTGTCTTTGAGCCAGCGACGATTCTTGTCATAGAAACTGATCATGGCCACAGGGATGTCTTCCTTGTGGATGCCCGTCTTCACATTTTCAACGGCGACCTGAGCCTCAAAATCAATCGCCGTGACCTTGCGTCCGTCGATGGAGAAACCCTGCATGACATGCGCGTGTTGTCCCGGAACGTCATTCGAGAACTCGACGAAGTGATCTCCTGATGGAGCGTCCTCGTCGGCGACCAGTTTCAGCCGACGCTGGTAGTACCAGCCATTGACGAAGCCTTTCTCGTCGAGCCCTTCTTCGAAATCGAAGTTGAGGATTTCCGGCTTGGTCGGATCGGGCTTGATCTTTCTTGCGTCCTCGGCGGCACCGGTCATTGGAACGAAAAGGGTAGGGCGGAGTGCTTCGGTTTCGAGTTTGCCGTCTTTTTTAACCATCAGATAAAGCGTCTGTTGGTGTCGCTGCCCGATCGGCACAATCAGCAGTCCACCTTCCTTGAGCTGGTCGATCAGTGGTTGAGGCACGTCTTCCGGTGAGCAGGTGACAATGATCTTGTCGAACGGAGCATGCTCTTCCCAGCCTTTGTAACCGTCTCCAATTTTCGTGAACACGTTTTTGTATTTGAGTTTTTTCAATACTCTGGCAGCTCGCTTGCCCAGCGCTTCAACGATTTCGATTGAGTAAACTTCGTTGACCAATGGGCTCAGGATCGCAGCCTGGTAGCCGCTGCCGGTTCCAATCTCCAGGACGCGGTCCGTTGGTTGAGGATCGAGCATCTGGGTCATGAAGGCCACGATGAATGGCGAAGAGATCGTTTGTGCCGAGCCGATCGGAACTCCTGCGTCGAGGTAGGCTCGATTGAAAACGTTCCGCGGAACGAATTCGTGACGACGCGTTGCGAGCATGGAACTCAAGACGCGTTCGTCGGTCACGCCGGCCTGTTTCACAGCGGTCTCGACCATGTACTCTCTGGCCTTGGTCAGCTTGGGGTCTTCCTTGCTCTGAGCTGAAACAAGCGAAGCGGATGCCAACAGCAGGCAAAGGGTGATCGGGCAGATCATACTGGTTCGATATTTCATGTCGCTGGTCCGTAATGAGTTGGCTGCACACTGTGCATTATAGATGATCGCAATTACATTGATCCAACATGATTAATCCAAGAACAACTGGCATTTCTAAACTTTTTGAACGATGGCCCTGGCTGCAAACGGCCGCTTTTGTGGTCCCGATGATCGCTCATATGCTCGTTCCAACGGTCACAGGCTGGTTTTTTGACAGCAGTGACGCCTCCAGCGAAGCCATGGCGTTCACCGTGACTGTAGCGGCCCAGATCGTCGTCGCGCTGTTGGTGTTTGGTTTCTTTTTTCGAACCTGGCTGGATCACTTTCGGTTTCGAGTATCCATTTTGGCAGTTGTGGTCGGGGTTGTTGGGTATGGATTGTGGGTTGGGATCTGCAGTTTGCATCCCGAACGTCAATTCATGTCGCTTTTTGGCTGGCAGAACTTTGGGATGTCGCGAGGCGCGTTCGACCCTTTTACGGAGATCGGCAGTGACCTGCATCGGACGATTTTTCTGGCAATGCGATTCACAACGCTGGCTTTGGTTGTCCCCATCGCTGAAGAACTTTTCCTGAGAGGCTTTCTGGTTCGTTGGGTTGAGGATGTCGATCTGAAGTCAGTTCGCTTTGATAACCTCGGTTGGCAAGCAATCATTGCCCCCACGGTAGCCAGTGTTCTGACTCATCCCGAGATCCTCGCCGCCATCGTGTGGTTCAGCCTTGTGACCTGGTTGATGATTCGCACCAAAAGTTTGTGGAACTGTGTCGTGGCTCACATGGTGACTAATTTGCTACTGGGTATCCATGTCGTTGTGACTGGCGAATGGGGGTTGTGGTAACCAGTTCGGGCATCGATGCGCGCGTCGTTTGAATATTGTTAACAGCTCCTGCAGCGAAGAATAGCAGCATGTTGACCATCGGCATGATCGACGTGTCATGAAACATTCCGTTGATGCAAAACGTCGTCAAAATCGCGGCTAGCAATAACCCGAACTGACGCCTGAGCAGATCCTGCTTGCGATCAAACCAGAGTCGATAGGCAGCTCGACCCATCACGGCGAGCAATGCAATCAAAGTCGTCAATCCAATGATCCCGAGTTCTGTCAGATAGGCCAGAAACACGTTGTGTTGCAGGTAGGACTTTGTTTTCGAAAGCGGCTTGCCGGTGAAAGGGTCCTGGAGATAGGGGTACTTTTCACGAGCGTATTGGCCAAAGCCACAGCCCAACAGCGGACGGTCCTGAAACATTCGCATTGCCACCGTGAAGAACAACGGCCTGAGTTGAGCCGATTCGGTCATTTGCGAAACGGTTACTTCTTTATCACGTTTGAATGACAACAGTTTGTCGCCGAGCACTGGAAACAACAGGATTCCGCCAAGTGTTGCGGCGATCAACAGACCCCCTTTTTTACTCTGCGGTGCCGAGAACCAGATTGCTGTGCCGCCAACGACGATCAGCGATAGCCAAACGCTACGGGTCAAAGTCGCATAGATTCCCGCCACGATGATCAACGATCCAACCGCAATCAGGGCTCGAACGCGAGTGCCAACTTTGGGCCACCAAAACCACATGCAGCAAAGCCCGGTGATCTGAAAGAATCCGTTGGATACAGGATTGAGAAACGGACCGCGTCCGCGTCCGAAGAATTCCGTGAAATCCGGGTCTGCGATGTACTTTGGGAATACGATCGCATGCAAGTATTTCATCTCCGCGACACCCGTGAGCGCCAGGTAAACGGCAAAGCATGCCAGGGCGATCGAGTACATTGCCAGATCGTGCTTGCCCAGTTTGGCTGTTCTGACTACGGCATAGACACCCATGGGCATCATGTAGAAAAACAACAGACGGGAAAGCGGCAGATTGTCGTCATATTTGAAGTCGTGCGTGATCGTGCTGATGACCAGAATTGCCGTGACACCGATCATCGCAATGTCCATGCGATTGATCATCCGCAAGTGTTCGCGGTTGGTAAGCCACCCCCAGCCCGCAAGAGCCAGCAAGCCGAGAAACAGGATCCGGTCGATTGTCAGCGGAATGGGGCCTCCCGAAGCATGGAAGAATTCGTATCCCAGTACGGATCCGGTCAAAACGATCAGCATCGCCAGGCCATGCAGCAGGCTCAATTTCTTGACGCCAGCCAACGAAATGTTGAGCCGCATCAACGCGATCGTCCAAACGATCACGATCAGAACAAGAAAGAATATGACAAGAGGCACGTTGATTGCCGGCGGAATAGTTCAGCGAAACTGGATACTTCGAAAAGTATCGTCCTGAACATTGAAACCGGCTTAGCCAGGCGACCCTATGCGCTACAACCTGGAGGACTCGGAGAACCATCAAACTTTAACAGCGGCGTGAACATTTGTAGCCGCTGACTGGCTGGTGGCTATTTCACCGAGAAATTCAAAGGCGGATCGAGAGACGCCGTCTTGTTTCCGTAGATATCTTCGACCAGTGCATGCAGTACGTATTGACCCTGAGGCAGGTCGGCCAGCGTCACCGGCATGTACATGTAGAAGTCGCGACGACGCTTTCGTGCCACGTCATCCACGGAAGGAAACTCAGCCTGTTGGACAACTTTTCCATCCACATCATAGATCGCAAAACTTCCTCGCAAGCGAGTCCGGAAATCTCCACCGGTCACCGATTGGTGTTCGATGGTTTTGTAGTTTTCAACTTCGCAGTAGATCAGCATTCTCTGTCCAGCAGAGAAGATCGTGGAAGGGAACGTCTTGAACTGACCAAATCCGGTAACTTCTGTGCAGAACTGCCCAGAGTTTACTTTCAGACTGGCGATCGACTCCAGTTGGGCAACCGCGTGTCGCAGGTGTTCCAGTGTTTCGTGAGCCGTTTGGTGTCGGTGGTAATCCGTGATTGCCTGGTTGTCACCCGCAGGAGTTTGCAGCATCGCTGTGATGGCTTCGAGTTGATGCTGCCAGTATTGAGCTTCGTTTTCAGAGAGCTGGAAGTTTCCAGGTGCGTTTTCAACCTGTTCCATCTGACCACGCAACGCCTTGAGCAGTCGCAGGTTGACCCGGCCCGAATCCGATGGAGACTTCATCTGGTTGAGTCTTGCTTCTGCAAGTTCGATTGCTTCGTCGAGTCGTGATTTCCACGTGACGGCATTGAGCTCCATCAAAGTAGAAATGCCAACAGGTGGAACACTGCTGGTGCCTGGCAAGTTTGTGTCGCGGCCGACAATTGGCAAGGCTGCAACGTGTTGAATCGCAGGGTTGTGCTCGGGAGGAGCCTCCAGGTTGACCGGTTTTCCAAACTCTGAGGTCGCCGGAATGATTTCTTCAGGTTGAACCATCGGAATCGAAGCTGGTGCGACGGTCATTGGCGCGACAAAGTCTCCGCCAGGAATTCCAGGTGCTGCGAAGTCATTGTTGGAGAACATGGGCTCACCGCGATCCGCATGATCGATTTCGCTTTCAGCGTTGACGGTGTTGGAAGCCGGTTGGACTTTGAAATCGTTGTCCACAATTGGAATGACTGCCGCGGTGAGCTCCTGTTCCATTTCCTGCGCCACCAGGTCGGCGTCTTCGAAGACTTCTACTGGAATCGTCTCGGGGACAAACTGTTCGACGACTTTGGTTGCCGGTTGCAGGTAGCTTGGTGACAGGCTCGCAAGATTTTTATCTACGATCGGCTCATTTGGGTTCGGAGCAGGATTTTCCCAGCCAGCGACGGTCAGTGTTTCCACGGGAGGTTCAGGAGCAGGTGGTTCGAGGATGATAACTTCTGAGGATTCAATGATCGGCTCCGATTCAACGTGGGCGAAGTCAGAAGCAGGAAATTCGACCGCTGGCGGTTGGGCAACCACAGGTGTTCGCGCGATGGGACGCAGCAAACGTGAGTTCGATGGTGCAAATGCTGTCGGGGCTGGCAAGTTGTTTCTCAGTTTGATTGTTGGGAGACCCGTTGAAAGCGGCGAAAGCGGCGAATGTTGTGGAGTTGTTTCATTGGCGACTTTCGTAACAACGATTTCGGATTCGAAGTCTTTTTGAGTCGATGGAACCAACGGTCGTAGCGTGCCTTCATAAATTGACTTTGTCGCTCGCGTGTTGGCGTTGAATAGCATCGGCTGCAACGGCAACAGAAGTGACTCGCCGTTTCCGTAGGTAGGTGGATTGAATTCCGGAGGTTTCGAAGTGGTTTCAACTGGAGTATCGGTGGCCTGCAGCGGCGCTGGATCTGCGTTACCGGTGCGCAGGAAATTCGCTTGCGAAAGATCGACTTCGTCGCGGGCAAAGTTAACCGGGACGCCTTCGAGATCGTCAGCCTTGGCGATCAGACGCACGCCATTGACAACTTCTTCTCCTTCAAAAACCGGGCCGAAAAAAATGTCTTCGCCTGGTTCGTTTTCAGTTTCTTCAAATTCGACCTCGTAACTAACCTGAGCGATTTGGGTCGCTTCGATGAAATCAGCACGTTGTGCTGCTTCGGCCACGATTTCCTGCTGTTGTGTTTCGAGATCGCTAACCGATTCAGGCATCATCCCGGGTTTGGCTTCACTGACAGCATCTTCGACGGCAGTTTTCATTTCAGCTGCTTTGTCCGCGGCTGCTTTTTCGGCTTCAGCAGCGGCCTTTTCTGCAGCAGCTTTTGCTTCAGCGACCAATCGAGCGGCGTCCTGTTTCTCGAAAGCTTCATCAATCGAACGTTGTTGTTCCTGAGTGATCGAATCTCGTTGTGGAATTGGCGAGAAGCCTGCCGGTTCCTGCAGTCCGAACTTTGAGCATCCGGATAATGTGATCGCACAGGCCGTCAGAATCATCACACCAATGATGAAGTAACGAACACTGTCGGAGTGTTGAAGAACAGGGGTTTGATCAGCTGGTTTCGGCTTGCGCATCATCGCACTCGTACGAGAGATATACGTATAGGGTGCGGAACATTAGAGAATTGCCAAAAGCCGGACAAGGCGATTTTGGCCTGAGTTCGAATGTTCGTCGTACGGGCTTTGAAGCACGAGTCCCCGACTTTGACGAACACTAGGAGCTAGCACGCACCGCAGCAGGAAACAGCCTGGCGTGAGCATCCATCAAGGACTCGTTGACATCGAAAAGATGTACCAACAGCGCCGCTCGAGCCCACATTCCGTTTCGGGCCTGGCGAAAATACATTGCTCGTGGATCAGCATCAATCTCGGTGGGGATCTCGCCAACAATGCTATCACGAGGAAACGGATGCAGAATTGGAGCAAAGGACTTCATTTGGCTAACTCGCTTTGTGCTCAACTTGAACGGCGCAAGATCAATCGAATCGATCTCGGCTTCGGTTGTGTCCGAATTGTGTTCGCGTTGAATGCGAGTCATATAGAGACAGTCGATCTTTTCGAGAATCGGTTGGCCATCGATGCTGGCGTCGAGCGATTCGAATTCTTTCACGGTCACGCCCGTCGTATGTAACAGTGACTTCAAATCATCGTCGATACGAAGTTCGTCATGCGGTGGAGAAATGAAATACATCGTCACGTTTCGATACTGCGAAAGGACCGTCGCCAGAGACCTCACCGTTCGACCGCGTTTGATGTCGCCACAGAAAGCGTAAACCTTGTTCGCTGCTCCGGTGGTCAGTTCAGGGTAGCTCTGTTGCAGGCTGCCAAGTCTCGAAGGTCGCGACATTGAACTTTCATCAAAGTCAAACGTTCGCAGGATCGTGTACATATCCAACAGCGCTTGCGTCGGATGTTCGTCACTTCCGGCCCCGGCGTTGACAATGGGAACGCTTCTTCGGTCGGTGCCTTCCAGATTATTCATCATGTAGGCACAGACTTCGGCAAGGTTTGCTGTCTGTGAGCGCATGATGATCACGTCAAAGTAACTACTGAACATGCGAACCGAGTCCGTTCGCGATTCGCGTTTGACTTCCGAGGACATCTTGGGGTCGCGAACTTCGTTACAGGTGATGCCGAGGATTTGGCAGGCAGCCATGAAGGAAAGAAACGTTCGCGTTGATGGCTGAGTGAAATACAGCATCGCGCGTCGATTGGGAAGCAGGTTGCGAAGTTCGGCGTTGCCTTCCCGGTCCCGTGCCAGTCGGCGGATCATGTCAGCACTGCGACAAAGGCGATCGAGCAGTTCTGCCGAAAGTTGGCTACCAAAGATAAGGTGCTTCAGTCGTCCATGCCGTTGGAATTCCGGGTCACGTTCTTCAGGAGTTCGATTGAGGAGGTTCTGGAATTCAGGGAATTCGGACATTCGTAGCGAGCCACTGGTGAGACTGATTTGTCAAATGGTAGCTGGAATCCACAAAAGTGAAACCGGGAAAACCCAATCGTCAAATGTCCAGCTGGAAGCATGGTTTGAAACGTTAAATAATTTGCGAGGGTACGTCGAATCGCCTATCCTGAATCCTGTTCTCAGGACAGGAGATGTGATGTCCGATTCGGCCGAGATTCAAAACAACGCTGGTGACGTCGATGCGAAACCGGGCAGACGATTCCTGCGACCCCGGTTTGGACTGAAGTCATTGCTGGCGGTTGCCACTTTAGTCGCATTGTTTTTTGGTTTTTTCTATCCCTTTGTTCGTCGGCAGCAAATGGAGCGTGAAGCGATTGTCAAACTTAATTCGCTTGCTTCTGACGAGTCGCAGTTTTTCTATGACTACCAAAATGAGGATGGACCCTCAGAACCAACAACTCCGAAATGGATCCGTCGCTTGTTTGGCGACAATATTTTCTCAACGGTCACGCGGATTAACCTGGTAGATGGCTACTCCATACCGGAAGGGACGTTTGAGGACGTTTCGAAATCGCTCGCAAAATTTCACAACGTTGAAGAATTGACGGTCGACGGTTGGAGGGAAGAGACGAACGCAGACTTCTTCGCGCGGTATCCCGGGATGAAGAAACTCAGTCTCAACAATTGGTCGAATCTGACTGACATTTCAGGTTTGCGAGGCATGTCAGAACTTGAATCATTGTCCTTCTTCTCTACCAAGGTTGGCTCGATTGAACCCATTGCAGAATGTGTTCACTTAAAGCATCTCGATTTGTCATACGGCGCTGTGGCGGATGTTGGCTTGCTCGCAGAGATGAAAGAACTCAACAGTTTGTCCTGCATCCTCTGCAAACATGTCGAGTCACTTGACTTTCTTGCGGAACTGCAAAATCTGGAAAACTTGCTCATTGGAGCCAGCGATAACGTCAGGACATTTGATTTTGCATTGATCGCAAAGAATACCAACCTGAAATTTCTGCGTATCGTGGGTTTCGATTCGATCAAAAACCTTGACCTGTTGTCCGAGTTTCATGAGTTGCAGAGTATGCAGATTTTTGGCTGTGGAATTAAAAGGATCCCTTCATTGAACTCGTTGAAAAAACTTCATGGTCTCAGTTTTGAGTCGTGCAGTTCGTTAACGGACATCGAAAGCCTGGGAGCATTGCCTGCTTTGAGTCACGTGTCGATTTACGATTGTGACGACATCCGCGGAATCGAAATGCTCACTCAATGTAAACGTCTCGATTCGCTATCGGTTGCGGGTTGCGAGAACATCAAGTCGTTTCAGCCCGTTGCAGAGATGGATTCGTTGAAAACTCTCAGGATCGAAAGTGAGTCGATCACCAATCTTGATTTTTTGAAGGGCACCAGATTCTTCAGCTGTGAACTGCGCAATTGCAGTCAGTTGTCAGACTTGAGTGCTCTGGCAGATTTTGAGGACGCGGATGTTGGCTGCAGTGTCACATTGCAGAATTGCCCTCAGGTCAGTCCTGAACATGTTGATGAAATCCGGGAAAAAAGTGTCCTGAGCATCAACGCGTGGTAAAGACACGGGGTCAGCGCATGAGAAACACCGCGTGGAATTAATCCAAACGCGGTGTGATTCGATGGACATGGTCAATCAACTAGCGACCGGAAAAACTCACGCTCGTCGAGCGAGTTTTCCCAACGGCAGGAGAGCGTTGATTTCTTGCCTGGGTCAACAGTTTTTTCGCTTCCACGATTCCCAGTCGCATGCCCGTGTCTTCGTGGTCTGAATTTGCGAATCCAGATGCTTTGGCGACTTCGTGAACCAGCACGTCTGCTTTAACGCCGACTTCGCTAATCGCGTTGCCATGAGGTGAATAGAACTTGGCAGTTGTCAGGCGAACGCCTCCGCCAGAAATATTCAGTGGGAAGATTCCCTGAACGGATCCTTTGCCATAGCTCTTTTCGCCGACAATGATGCCACGTTTGTGGTCGCGAATCGCTGCCGCAAAAATTTCGCTGGCACTGGCTGAGTTTTCATCAATCAGGACGATCAACGGCATTCGCCAGGTACTCGCCATGTTAGCTCGATGTGTGTAGTCTTCCATCGGGTTGCGTCCGCGAGTCGAAACAATGACCCCGTCGTTGACGAACTTGTCTGCGATATCGACTGAAGCCTGTAGCAAACCGCCCGGGTTACCGCGAACGTCGACGATCAACGAACGCATGCCCTGTCGATGAAGTTTCCATAGAGCGTTTTCAAAGTCGCGTGGTGTTGTCTTCTGGAAGTTGGTCAAGCGAATGTAGCCAACTGCTGCTTCGGAATCAACAATGCTGACATCTTCGACGCTGGGGATATCAATGCGTTGTCGCTCAAGTCGCAACTTTTGATGTGATTTGTTTCGTGCTACCGTCAACTCGACGAATGAATTTTCCGGGCCACGCAACATGTCGGCGGCTTTCTCGCTGCCAATCGCGTTCACAGATTTCCCGTTGACCGCGACAATGTGGTCATCTTTGACCAGCCCGTGAATGTCGGCTGAACCACCCTTGATGACGCTGACGATGTGTAGATGGTCCTCGTTGGTTCGAAGCTCGACGCCCAGGCCGACGAAGTTACCTTCGATCTGAGACATCGATTCGCCGTATTGGCTCGCCGACATGAAACCAGAATAAGGATCAAGTGCAGAGATGGCTCCGCAAACGAATTCGTAGACCGCCGCTTGACCCGGTAGGCCAATCCGCTGCTCAAGAGAAGTCGCTGTTGAGTGAGCAACCGAGTAGGCATCATGTCTTGTATTGACAGAAGCCGTCTTCAGTTCTTCGCGGGTTTGCAAAATCACTTCGCGGATCTGAGCATCGGTTGCATGAGGCAAGTTCGCTTTGCGGAACTCCGGATCCATCATCGCGATTTCGAGACTGGTCAAGCCAAAGCTGGCGAGTTGTGACCAGTTCGGTGTGTCGACGTAGTAGGACTGGATTTTCGAAAGAACCTCTGCGTAGACGTTGAGCGCCGAAGAAGTTTCGCTGGTTTGAATCGTGCTAATGAAGCTGCTGTCGGAGTAGCGTCGCTCAAGGTCAAAGTGAAGCCGTGCAACAGAGCGTCGTCGCTGAATATTTTTGTCCACCGGATTGGCCCGGAGGAATTGTTGGTAAAGACCAAGTGCGTCGCCCCAGCGACCGTCTTTTTCGAGGTCACGTCCTTCAATCAGAGTCTGGCCTGCGTCAGCGGAAGCGTTGGCCACTGATTGAGCTGAGGCTGATGTCAACGGGAACAGGATTGCTGCTGTCAGCAGTACTGCGAGTGCGTTCCTGAGGGAACGAATCATTGAAGTGTTTTCCATCGATGTGCCAATCTGCAAGGTGACGCTGGCGTATCCTGCTCGCTACGATAGTTGGGAGCGAAGCAATGCAGGAACCAGAGTCTGGTCAGGGTACGACACAACAATGGTGCCGTAAAAACATAAATCATGCTTAACCCGTGGTCAAAAAAACGCTTTCGTTTTTTAGCCGCGTCATCCTTACAATCCGCCAAGCCATGGAAAGAAAAAGCGATCAACACGATCGCCACGAGTGGGCTGTCTGGAATTGTTCCGGTTCATCCTTGGAGATGTTGATACGCAAGAAAGCTTTTTTGGTTCATGAAGATTACAGTTTGTAAAATCGACACTGTTTAACGGGCTTCAGTGCGTTTCGATTCATTGGCCCAAACCAATATCGGGATCGCAGTCCCGAAATTGGTGAGCAGCACGGCACTAGTCGCGGTTTTGCATGCATTTGACGCGCGATACTGACTGGTGTGTTCAGTTAGAAATTCCCCGTCCAAATTTCCTGCTCATCATAACCCGACGTGTAAGCAAAGGATCGATCTCTGATTTACGCGCCGGGTCGATATCCTTCGCTTACGCGTCAGGGTATGAGTCTCCCGGAAACGTCCCCACTGCTTTTGGGTCAAAGAAGGTAAGCCGAATAACCCCGCTCGATTCAGTCGCTTGGGCTTCGTGCTGGAATAAGTGCAACGCCGCGCAATCCACCTGAAGGCGGTACTACAAACGTCATGTAACGGAAACGAATCACCCTCGCGCACAAAAAAAGCTCTGGTAAAACCAGAGCTGTCTGTTTCGAAATTTTGTGTTGGTTAGAGTGTTGAGTTCGGTGTTGCCGTTGGAGCGCCAATTGCAATGTTAGGCATTGGCACTTTTTCCTGTGCTTCAGCGGCTGCCGCAGCGGCATTGTCGCGAGCGATTTCTTCAGCAGTTCGGCGCCGACGCCGTTTGCGTTTCTTGGCTGCCCATTCTTTGGTGAGCATCTCAAAAACGTCAGGAGTCTCGTATCGCACGACCGCTCGTGATTCAGGAATCGGGCCGATCAGGCCGCGAAAGACAGGCATCCCACGCAACGTAAGATCCGTGCTGCAATCATCGATGCCAACTTGCTCGTGAGCTTTTTCGATTTCTTCGAAGCTTTCGAAGTCACGTGAACGAGTGGACCCGTCAGAGGCCAGTGATACGACGCGAATGATTTTGTCTGCCATGATGAGTCCCGAGTAGGAAAGCTTCTAACCCAGCGTCCCTCTCGATCCATCGGGGGGAAATTCGACTCCTTCGATACACTGTCCATGTACCGTTTTCGGCAAGATTGATCATGAAACTGCTGTCATTTATCGCGAAGCCGAACCACGATCACGATTGTCACAATCCGAAACCTGGCCTTTGTGTGGCATTTGGGATTTTTGAATCAACGCTCCTGTTGGAGCGGATAAACAGGTCGTAGGAGGCAACTTCCACTCGCATGGCACTGATGGAAACCAGTTCTAGGCGACTTCGAAACGCTCGGGAAAAAAATGCGTTAACACCCAGACGACCAGCGTGGCGATGGCGCCGATCACAATTGCGATCACTTGCAATCCGAAAACGGGGCTCATGAATTGCAGCATCGCCTGGACGACTCGATCGGTCTCGAAACCCAACAGCGAAATCAGCAGCAGGCAGACGACCATGCCCAGCAACACCATCGAGACGCCACGACTGGCTCCGTCGTAGTCGCTGCGACTGGGCGCCATATGACTACCAACACAAAGCACCAGGTAGGTGAACAGCCAGAATCGCCAGGAAAAGAAATTGCCCGGAGCCATCAGGTCACTCAACAGCGACCAGACGCTGGCGAAAACCATGTTGACGAAGGATGCTTGTTCAAGCGATTCGGCCTCGGCTCCGATTCCCGAACTGGAAATCATATTCACAACGGCATCGGGGTAGAAAAACCACAGCAGTCCCGCCAGTACCAGCGAGCCACCCACCAGTGGCGCAAGGCCAATGAAAAAGTTTCCGACTTCCTGGAACCAGTTTCCAGATTTCCAGGAGTGTCGCACAAAACCAAGTCGCCCGGAGCGAATGTCTGGCTCAAACAGAGCCATCTCCAGAACTTTGTGTCGAAAAGCTTTGCACAGCACCCAGTGGCTCAGTTCGTGTATCGGTGTGCCCAACCATCCCGTCCACAAAACGGCCTTCCACCCAAAACGGCTGGCTAAACGCGTTTGGACCAGCCTTTCGAGAAAGTGAATCAACAGCGCAAAGATGACGAACGGCGTGATTAAAACCAACAGCAACCAGAAGGTTTGAGCGATGACCTCCAGAAACCCACGCAGTGGCTGTGTTTCGGTGGTTGTCTCAAGTTGTGCGAGCAGGTTAACCAGGTGCATGGCTATCAGTTTTGCGGTGCCGGGAAATTGTGAGTTGAGGGTGGGTGTGTCGGTGACAAAGCGTCTTGTTAGTCTAAAATGCCTCTTTCGGCAATGTTGTTGCACTCCAGTCCTCACCTCAAAATATGAACAAACCCAAGATTCACAAGCGACGAGAAGACCTTGGCTCGGATGAAAGCCTGTGCGAATACTGTACGGCCAAGTGCTGTCGCTATTTTGCGCTTTCGATTGATACTCCCAGAACCTTTGCCGATTTTGAGTATCTACGCTGGTACCTTTTGCACGATCGGGCCTCTCTGTTTGTGGAAGGCGCTACCTGGTACCTTCTGGTTCATACGACATGCAAACATCTTCAGGACGACCATCGATGCGGCATCTACGAGACGCGACCGCAGATCTGCCGCGACTACACCACCGACGAGTGTGAGTACGATGATTCGTTCACTTACGAGCAGTATTTCGAGACGCCAGAACAAATCGCAGAGTATGCGAATGCTCGATTCAACCAACCCGAGACGTTTCGTACCAGAAAGCCAGATGGTTTGCCGATTCTTTCGTAAACCTCCACACGTCAAAAATTCAAACCAAGCCAGTTATGTCCAACCTGATTACTCCCCGAACCCTGCGCGGTTTTCGCGACTTTCTACCTGAGGTCATGATTCCGCGAGAGCGACTGATCGAAACCGCGAAGCAGGTTTATCGCTCTTACGGATTCGTTCCAATTGATACTCCGGCGCTGGAGTATTCCGAAATCCTCTGCGGTAAAGGCAGCGAAGAAACTGATCGCCAGATGTTTCGCTTCGATCATGGGAAGAACGATGTCGCGATGCGATTTGATCTGACCGTTCCGTTGGCTCGATTCGTCGCCCAAAATGCCAATGAGCTGGGAATGCCTTTCAAGCGGTATCATGTCGCTCCGGTTTGGCGTGGTGAGCGGCCGCAAGCAGGCCGCTATCGCGAGTTCATTCAGTGTGACTTTGACACGATCGGAACGCGTTCGATTGCCAGTGATATCGAAACCGGTTTGGTGATCTTTGATCTGATGCGCGCTTTGGGATTCGAAAAGTTCTCGATCCGCGTCAATAATCGAAAAGTGCTCAATGGGTTGCTGGAGAAATTTGGTCTGGCTGAATCAAGTGTTCCCGTGCTGCGTGCGCTGGACAAGCTGCCCAAGATCGGACGCGAGGCGGTCGCCAAGGAAATGCAGGAGTCGGCTTCTGCCTCCGAGTCTCAAGTCAACGAGATTTTGAAGCTCGCCGAAGTCACTGGATCAAACGCTGAAATTCTGCAACAGCTCGAACCGCTTTGCGGTGGCAACGAACTGGCCGAAGAAGGGCTCTCGCAATTGCGAGCAGTCATTGAAGCCGCTGCTGCCGTGGGGGTCACCGATGCCAACCTGCAGGTTGATGTTTCGATTGCACGTGGTTTGGACTACTACACGGGGACGATCTACGAAACGTTCCTGGATGATCTAACTTCGATCGGAAGTGTTTGTTCCGGCGGCCGCTACGATAATTTGGCTCAGCTCTATACCAAGCAGGAGCTCCCCGGCATCGGAGCATCGCTTGGGCTTGATCGTTTGCTTGCCGCGATGCAGACACTGGAAATGCTGCCGGCGACACGGACGACTGCCGATGTGATGATTGTGCAGTTCTCCAGAGATCATCTGCAAAGCTATCTGACGATGGCCAACACGCTGCGGGCCGCGGGTATCAAAACAGAAGTTTTCCCGGATGCGAAAAAGTTGAACCAACAGTTCAAGTACGCCGATCGACGTGGCTTTGATGCCGTGTTGATTGCCGGAGATGATGAGCTCGCTGGTGACAAGGTGCAATTGAAGTGGCTTGCTGACGGTTCCCAAACTGAGCTTTCAACCGAGAATGAGTGTAAGCAAGTTGTAGACTTGTTGCAGGAACGGCTCGCCAATTCTCAAAGCTAGAAAAACGTAATACGAGATTTCGGTAGGAGTCTCAAACTCCCGACAAACTTTTACGAATTGGAAGCTGGTTGCTGCCCGATGATTGAAATCCAGACTGAATCGAATATCGCCACGTTGACTCTCGATGACGGCAAAGTCAATGTGATGGATATCGAGTGGTGTCAGTTACTCTCTACCAGGCTCGCTGAACTGGAAAGTGACGACAAAATCCGCGCCGTGGTGGTAACCTCGGGCCAGCGGGTTTTCTCGGCGGGCGTCGATCTCAAACGAGTCGTCGCCGAGCCACTATCCTATGTGCAGCCCTTCCTTGATTCGCTGGGGAAGTGCTTTCGCGATGCGTTCACGTTTCCAAAGCCGATGGTTGTTGCGATCAACGGTCACGCGATTGCCGGAGGCTGCATCGTGGCGTCGTGTGGAGACTTTCGATTTGCAGCGCCGCGAGCTCGGATCGGATTGCCGGAACTGCGGCTGGGCGTGCCGCTTCCTTCGATTGCAATCGAAGTCGTCAGGCGTGTTGCCACACCAATGGCGTTTCAGGCGATGCTGAATTCCGGCGCCAACTATCGCGACGAACAGGCCGTTGAAGTTGGCTTGGCCGACAGGATCGTTGACAAAGAGAGCTTGCTTGAGGAGGCCACCGAGCATGCAGAGCGTCTGGCTGCGATCCCCGTCGCAACGTTCCAGTTGATGAAGCGACAGATCCGCGAGCATGCACTTGCTCAGGCGGATCATCTGGAAAAGAAGTACGGCCAGAAACTTCGCGACGTTTGGAACAGCCCCGAAGTTCGGGCAATGATCGAAGCCTACGCAGCCAAGTTGTAGCCGCAACTGTCCCAGGCTCGCGATTCCTCTCTGTTGCTCGATTGCCAGCAAGGAAATCTGAAGTCTTCAGGCACTTTAGATCAGTCTGAACTTGAAGTGAATAAGACGAATTTTGTGATTCGAGTTACATTGGCCTGCAGCGCCAGACGCTGTTTGACGCGACCACAAAAGTCGTTATCTGAATCGAGCTAATCGATTTTCCCTTGGTTATTCTGTTTAAGAAAAACCAAGGTGTCCAAGGTGGTTGAGATGTCTTGAGATCCGGCTAGCAGTTCAGGATTCAATTGGTGGGGTCGGACGATCAGATTATATTTTGACTCATCTTAACGCTTGTAAGGCTCGGTGACCCAAATTGAGCCGAGGCCTTATTTTATCTGCAAGGACGTGCAATGAAGAAAATTATTATGTGTTTGGTGTTGGCCGCATTACTTTCAACCAACTCACAGGGAGGCATTATCGCAACGAATCTTGATGCTTCCAATCTTAATGGCTTGGGAAATGGAGCAACTCTTTCAACTGCCACTTCTTTGACTGGTCTGACTCCTGATATCTATTTTGAAGGCGTCAACACAGCTGCCTCTGTTCAGGTCAATGCAGTCGATGCCGCAGGCTCGATTGTTATCAACGACACTGTGGGAACAACTTTTAGTGGTCCCTTTCAGTCATACTACATCGATTTCCGTCCAAACATCGGTGGGGCGATTGAGTTTGATAACGCGGGAGTTGGATTTAACACAACGTTCAACGCACCGATTCTTGGTGTCGCGACGAGCAATGGCTTCGGTGGTTCGATTGCGTCGCTGAACAATTCGAATGTTTTTGGAGTGGCGGGAGTTAACTATTCAACGTCCGACATTGATGGATCTGCCGAGGGTGCAGGCAATGACATTATTACCATTTCCGGGAACACATTGTCTATCAACCAGCTAAGGATTGGGAACGGAAACGCGGACAATATTCGTGTATTTGTGGGAGTTCCCAATGCAGTTCCAGAGCCTTCGGGACTGGCGATTCTGAGTCTGACGGCGATTGGATTCTTTGCCCGCCGCAGACGCTAATTGCGAAGTGAAGTTTGAAAAACTGAATGCAGGTTGCAGTTGCTGTAACCTGCATTTTTTGTGCTCAAACGCTGGCTGAGTCAGGCGCCAATCATTGATTTTGACATTGTGGTCAAACGATATGTGTTTTTTGAGGAGCGACATTGATTGAGGAAAGGAGTTCCGCACCGTCCTGTTGCTTATGGATCGCTCAATAAGGTGGATTCGTGGTGTTGCATCGGCTACATTGAGTTACGCACCGTAAACGGAGAAATTGCCAATGATCGCACGATTGCTTTTGGGGTTTTCAAGTCTGATTCTGATTCTCAGTGTCAGTTCTGCTGCGGTTTGTCAGGAATCGAAAGCTTCACTTCCGTCTGCCGAAGACGTGATCGAGCAGCATCTCCTGGCCATCGGGGGATTCGAATTTCTGGGCGGCATTTCTTCGATTCATGTGGCCTGGGAAACTGTGGAGCCGGGTAAAAACTGGCGGTACGAGGTATGGCAAATTCCGGGCAGACAGTTCATTGAAATGTCGGTCTCGGGAGTAGTTGACCACTACGATGGAGTTTGGCTCGCTGAATCCCGCGGAGATTGGTCGAAATTGAGAGGCGTCTCATGGCGACAGAATATGAACAATGGAGTGACGACGTTGCGGGATGGCGACGCACTTCAGTCTCAGTTGATAGGTGCCTGTGTGATGGCGGGGAATTTGCAATGGCGTGACCGTTTCAAATCGGTTCGTTGTGTTGGAGTGGTCGAAATCGATGCAGTGAAATGTTATCACTTGAAGTACCTCGGGCACGACGATGCAGAAATGCATCGCTACTTCAGTATTGAGACGGGATATCTGCGTCGCCAAAAACAGATCGATTACCGAATGAATGGAGTCGTCGTGACACGGAACTACGCTGACCATCAACGCTTCGACGGTGTGGTAATCCCGAAAACGCAATCGTTCTCTACAAACAAGCAAACTGTTGCCTGGAAGCTTACGACGTTTGAATACGATGAAGAAGTCGACGTTGACCTGTTTATTATTCCTGATGTGGTTCAGGTTGCGATTGATAAATTGAACTCGCAGTCTGAGGGCGAAGAAGAGCCTCCGGGCAGGAGTTCTCACCGATGAAGTCTCGACTGTCGAATTGATGCTGATGTCTGGCTCTTGCTCCCGGGCAGGCAGCCAACCTGAGGTTAACTCAATCCAGCATTCGCCTGGTCAATCCGTCGTAGGCATCGATTCGTCGATCTCGCAAAAATGGCCAATGAGTACGTGCGGTTTCGATCAAACCGAAATCACAATCGGCATGGATCGTTGCTGGCCCCTGTTGGTCAGACTCGACGATCATGTTGCCGTAAGGATCAGCGATGAAGCTGTGTCCCCAGAATTCGATATTGTCTTCGACACCAACCCGGTTGGGCGCGACAAGGAAGACTCCGTTGGCGATTGCATGCGATCGCATCATCGTCTGCCAGGCCGAAAGTTGGCTTTCGCCGAAAGTGTCCTTTTCCGGTGCCTGCCAGCCGATTGCAGTCGGATAGACCAGAATTTCGGCTCCGGCGAGTGCTGTCAGTCGGGCTGCTTCCGGGAACCACTGGTCCCAACAAATACAAACGCCGACCTTTGCGACCGATGTGTCGAAGCATTTGAAGCCCAGATCGCCCGGCGTGAAGTAGAATTTCTCGTAGAAGTAGGGATCATCAGGAATGTGCATCTTTCGGTAAATACCGGCGATGCTTCCGTCCGATTCGATGATGACGGCCGAGTTGTGAAACAGTCCAGGAGCTCGACGTTCGAAAATCCCGGCGATGATAACGACGCCCAATTCCGCGGCCAAAGAACTGATTCGCTCAGTTGTGGGACCTGGAATCGTCTGAGCCAGTTTGAACTGATCGTGATCTTCGGATTGACAAAAATAGAGGCTGCTAAACAATTCCTGCAAGCAAATCAATTGAGCTCCAGCCGCCGCGGCCTGTTTGATCGCGGCGACGGTCCGATCCAGATTTTCTGCGACATTTGAAACGCAAGGAAGCTGAATCGCTGCGACGTTGACTGTGTTTTTTTGACTCATGCGACCACCACAAAACCCGGCTGTCAATTCCAGCGGAAAGCTGCTCAACAACCGAACGCTTCACACCACCACTATTCAGTTTAAGCCATGCCTGCCAAACCACCATATGGACTGTTCGTCACTGGTACCGATACTGAGATCGGAAAGACATACGTTAGCTCGATCATCGTAAGGGACCTTGTCAAAGCCGGTCACCGAGTCGGCGTCTACAAGCCACTTGCCAGCGACTGTGTTTCCGATGGGCACAACATCGTCTCCGAAGATGCCGCTTTTCTCTGGGAGGCCGCTGGTCGTCCGCTGGATCTGGAGAAAGTCTGTCCACAGCGTTTTAAGGCGCCTTTGTCACCACATCTCGCCGCCCAGGCCGAAGGTCGCGAAGTCGATGCCGAACTTGTTCGCACGGGTCTGGATGCCTGGACAGGTAATTGCGACATCGTGGTGGTTGAAGGTTGCGGTGGTTTGATGTCCCCCGTCAATGCCGACACTTATTTTGCGGATGTGGCCTACGAATTTGGCTACCCCGTTTTGATTGTTGTCGATAATCGCATCGGAGCAATCAACCAGGGGTTACAGGCTACGATCACCGCGAGCTGTTTCCGTGATGGACTGGACGTTGCGGGGATCATTCTCAATGACTCCCAGGCGTTCCAGGGCGACTCCAGCCGTGACTCGAATTTTGAACAGCTTGCAGATCGCTGCGTCGCGCCGGTGCTGACTCGGGTTCATCACGATGCCGAGACGTGTGAGACGGAAGTTGACTGGATGGCGATCGCGAAAAAGGAAGTCGAAGTGTTGACCGACTAGTGGTCATTGGGCATGTGGCACCGAACTCCAGAAGCAGTAAGCGGAAAAGGAGTATGTTGAGCTCTAAAGAAAACACGACGCCTGTTGGTCGGCGCATCGGGCAAAAGGTCAGTCGCACATTGATCGGGAGTTTGTTCGAAGGGGCAAGTGCGCTGGGACGCTTGCATCCTCGTTCAAAACCTGCAAAGCACGGAATCGAAGTGCTCAAAGATATCGCGTACCAGGACACAGGTCGAACGGAACACCTGCTCGATATCTATCGTCCCGTGAAACGTCAAAGCCCAAGTCCTGTCGTGTTTTACGTACATGGCGGAGGCTTTCGATTCCTTTCCAAAGATTCCCATTGGTTGATGGCTCTGATCTTTGCAAAATTCGGCTACACCGTGGTTACGATCAACTATCGTCTTGTTCCTGAAGGATGTTTTCCGATCGCGCTGCAAGATACATTCAACGCTTATCGTTGGACGGTTGAGCATGCCGATGAATATGACCTGGATTTGGATCGACTGGTCGTTGCTGGAGAGTCCGCCGGTGGCAATTTGATCTCGGCGCTGATGATCGCGACCTGTTACCAGAGAGCTGAGCCCTGGGCTCGTGCGATTTGGGATCTCAACGTCGCCCCTAAAGTCGCGATGCCTGCTTGTGGTCTCCTGCAGGTGTCGGATCCTGGACGCTTTAAAAGGCGACGTCCTGATCTTTCTCGCTGGTTTTCCAGTCAAGTGTTCAAGGTGTGCGAGGGTTATGTCTCCAGTGAGAGTCCGGCTCTTGAGGATGACTTTGCAAATCCCTTGCTGTTTTTTGAGAAGAAGTTGGCTCCTGATCGTCCCTTGCCTGCGACATTTGCAACATGCGGGACAAAGGACCCTTTAATCGATGATTCCCGACGCCTGGTAAAGGCTTTGCGATCCATGGATGTTGCGGCAGAAGCAGCATATTACAAAGGTGGTCTTCACGCTTTTCATGCCCTGGTTTGGCTCAGGATTGCGAAAGAGTGCTGGAGGGATCACTACAACTTTTTAGAGAAACAGTTCGGCAAAGTAAAAGTCGATGCGCACGCCCTGGAGTACATCGAGAGCCTTACACAGGCCAGAGCCTGATTCACTGGCCGGCCGGTTCACTAACTAAACAGTGCGTCGAGTTCCGCATCGCTCAGACCGCTATCGAGATGCAGCACGATCGCGTTGAGCTCGGCACCTGCTTCGCGTTTGCCGATGCTGAATTCCACAGACGAGCCAAGGTCGGAGCTGCTGACCTCAAAAGTTCCACCTGATTCCCAGGTGTAATTTCCGTCGTTGGACAAGGATTGGAAGTTGTCCGGAGTAGCACCAAAGTCATCGGGCGTGTAAAAGCTGTCTGAACTTCCACTGAATCCACGGGCCCGATAATAGGCTGTGTAGGTTCCCGCTTCCGAAAACTCCAGGTCGTAGGACACGATTGCGTCGTGAGTTCCGGGAAGGTTCACCCGGTCGCCGTCTGGTGCAACCAACGTGCTTCCACCCAATGCGTCGTTACTGTTTTGAACCGTGAATGTGTCCCCGTCATTGTTGGGGTCCAGGACGGATGAAAAGTCGCTGGCATGAACCGCCACGCAGGAAGGACAATCATTGCCGCCTCCTCCATTGCCTCCGCCTCCACTACCGCCAGCACTGATTCCAAGCCAGAAGTGCCCAACGTCGGCAGCTTCCAGTGGTCCGCGGACGACCGCGTCGGTGGAGAATTCGTCAGCTCCTACATCGAAGGCGCCATCTCGTAGTTGACCATCGATGTCGAAGTTTCCGGCAGTACCGGCATAGCCGCCGATGCCGCTATCAATTGCCGGGCTGTCGGCGCTCAGTCTCCAGATGCCATTGGCATCAAGTTCCAGTTGTGGATTGACGACTGTGATTCCGGAATCGCCCGCTTTGGACCCCAGTGACTGACCGAATGCGACATTGCCTTCAAACAGCCAGTCGCTGCCTTCGGCGCCTTCGAAGAGCGGATCGAGCGTGCTGCTGATGAGATTGTTGGCAATGGTGACGTTCTCAGCCAACAGAGTTCGATTGCGACTTCCGAAACCCTGGTCAAAGATGATCGCGGCTTCATTGACGTTGACGATTGTGTTGTGAGCGATGATCGCATTGCGCACCTGGAAGTGCCCATTGAGCGGCGAGTTCGGAGCACCGGCAGAAATCGAAATCGCACCATCAGCTCGTCCGTCGAGGCCTTCGAAATAGTTGTTCACAACCGTCTGGTTTTCGCCAATCACGCGAACCCCGCCTGATCGGTCTTTGCCTTCGCCGAGGAAGTAGTTTCCTTCAACCAGATTGTTGTCTCCATGTCGCAGCGTCAGCGTGCCGGCGGACTCGCGAAACGTATTATTGCGGAAGATGTTGCTGCCGGACTTGTTGGAGATGATTTCGATTTCACCGTCAGTTCGCTCAAACAGATTGTTCTCAACGGTTGTGAAGGAATCACTGAGTGATCGATCGCTGGTTCCAAGGCGAATGGTTTCCCACCCGTTCGAATTGCCTTCAGGACGATCAGCGAAGTAGTTGTTGTCGATCAGGTGGAAGTCCGGATCGTCAGTGTTTCGCCAGACGGTAACGGTAACTCCCGAATGGTTCTGTCCGGAGAACGAGTTGTGATCGACCCGATTGTTCTGGCCGTAGAGTGAAACCCAGAAGTACCTGGTGTTGATGTCGTCGGGGTTGTAATTGGTAATCGCGCTGTTGGTAAACCGTGAATTGTTCGCTTCTCCCAAATCGCCGCGGAACTCAACGACGTGCTGGCCTGCTTCGAGGGCGCCTCCGTCGAAATTCAAGCCGTCGACGACCAACCAGTCGCCACTGATGTTGATCGATGAAGAACCGTTAAGGATCACCTGTCCTGGAGTCTGAGCTCGCAAGGTGATCGGTCGATCTTCGGTGCCAAAGCCGTTGAAGTCGATTTCCTGGTTGGTCCAGAAACCGTTTTGCAACGTGATCGTGTCGCCCGGTTGCACCTGATTGATGATGTCGTCGATCTCTGCAGCCGAGGCAACGAAAAAGTCATTTCCGGGAACCGGAGCAGAGATCAAAGGCACGCTAAAGAATCCGGAAAGATTGTCGCGAATGGTCGCAATGTCTGCCGAGTTAACGAACCGGTCACGGTTGATGTCGTAAGGGCTGTCAACGTTTTCGGCGAAAAATCCCGATAGGTTGCCACGCACAGCTCCAATGTCACTCGCACTGACCAACGTGTTGCTGGCCGAGTTGCCTGTGTCTCCGATGACATTGCCAAAATAGAATACGTCGTTGGCACTCAGCCCGGTGGTGCCGTTGCCATAAACGGTTACCTGCAAATACTCGTTGGTAACACTTCCGTTGGGAAGAATGATCGAGATTCGGTCCGAACCATTGACGCCCGCACCCGGGCGGACAGAAACTTCCGGTCTAACGCCCAGCCGTTCGAAATCGGAAAGGTTGTCGCCAGAGCCAACCGACAGGTTGATATCGTCAGAAGTAAAAGCTTCCGCATCTGCGAGAAAGATATCGATTGAGATACCGTTAATGCCCTGATCAAAATTGGTGTAGTTGTCAAAGGTCGCAGTTTGGCCAGGCAAGAGCGCGACTTTGTCAGTGGCGATCGCATTGTCATCTTCTGCATTTGCCAACGGGTCTTCGCCATCGAAAACGCTATCGTTGTAAAACACATAGCGTCCCACAACGCCTGACGATTGTGAATTCAATATAGTGGGAACAAAGTCAATGTCGGCTCCGTTGTCTGCTTCTCTAACATCGACTGGGCCAATAAAATTGAAATCAGCGGTTTCCTTGACGAGGCCATATTCGGCCACCGGTCCAAAGAAAACTTCTCCCGAAGGGAGCAGAGTCGTGAGTACCTGGCGGGGTTGAAGACGTTCGAACTGTAGTGGATTTAACTTTCGCTGACGGGAGGGCGCAGAGTTGCGATTTGCCATAGAAGGGTCTCAGGAAGAAGGTGCAATGGGGAAGGGAGGGAATTGCCACGGTAGTGCCTGCGGAAAATTCCGACCAGATCGAATCAGGTCTGAACTCACTGAGGGCTGAGCTACGTCTTTATTCTAACACATTCGGAAAGATCCCTGGCCATATTGAGTTGAAATCAACGTGAATGCACCAGCTGTCCAGCACTCTGGGAGCTGTGAGAAGAGCAACCAAAGCAGTCAAATCCCTACAATTCCTTGGCCCAGTTGGGGGGGGCTCATTCGCGTCTTCAGGCGAGCCCCCGTTGCGATAGGGTGTGAATTTTCACCGTTCGTTAAAACTGGGCGTCCATGCCGTTGCGAAGCTGTGATTACTCAAACCATGCGAAAGTGCTTTGGGCATCCGTTGAAACCGAAACCGAAGCCGGGATGGCGGTTGGTTCGATGTCAAACTCGGCAGTCTGCATTTTGTCCGCCTCCAGTTCTTGCTGTTCGATCATTTCATCTTCAAGTCCGTAGATTCGCATCAGTCGCTCGACGACTGCTGAAACGTGAGTCAAACCGACTCGTTGTGTTTTCTTTGCGGCGACGTATTGAGGTCCGATTGGCTTGATCATGATTTCTCCTTTGCGGTCGATGTCTGAAAACATGATTGGCCGCGCGCGTGACACGGTTGGTCATGCAAAGAAGAAACCTGAAAGAAAAACATGCCACCGAAGCCAGTTTTTGGCCTGATGGCATTACGGTGGACCAAACGTGTCCAAAATCTCCCGGCGTGGTAAACTTCAGGTAGATGTGCTGTCGTTCGAAAATTTGTTCTGTAGTTCTTGCCGTGGTGGCTCTGTGCGCCGTCGCGTCTCCGGCCGTGGCACAGGACATCGTCTTCCTGAAGAAAGCCAGCGGTGAGGGCGAAGCCAAACGCAAAGGCGAAATCGTGGAATGGGTTGGCGATTTGATTTCGGTCAAAGGCGCAAATGGTGTCAAGGAATTCGACACCGATCGACTTATCCGCTTCGAAACGGCGTGGCATCCGGGCTACGAAAAAGGCAACCTCTTGCTGGCGGCATATCGCTACGACCTGGCGATTGTTCAGTTTGAGTCAGCTCTTGAGTCCGAGCCCCGAGCATGGATGCAGAACATTATTTTTGCAAAGCTGGTCCAGTGCTATTTGGCAACAGAGGATTTTGGTAGTGCGGCCAGCCATTTTCTGAAAGTCATTGACGACGATCCACAAAGTCGCTTTCTGAATTTGGTGCCGTTGGTCTGGACGGCCAGCCACCCCAATAAACAGCAGCTCAAAAAAGCCACTCAATGGCTCGAGTCCAGTGAGCCCGCCGTCGCGCTGATGGGGGCGAGTTGGTTGCTGGCTGACAAGACGAACAAGAAAGCGCAACTGACGCTGGAAAAGTTGTCGCGTGATTTTGATCCCGTGATCGCATCGCTGGCCAGAGCGCAGCTTTGGCGTCTGGATACCGTCGCGGTCGACGGGAAACGACTGGTAATCAGAATCAGACAGGTTGAGTCGATGCCGGAGAAGGTGCGCTGCGGAGCGTGGTACCAGATTGCAAAAGCTCAGGCGAATTCAAATCAGAAAGACGATGCGATCGTGAACTTCATGCGAATTCCGATCAACGATCCCGAGCAGGGTGGGCTGGTGGCGGCGTCGCTGTATCAAACTGCTTCCTTGCTAAAGACTACAAATCGTGAACAACAATCGCAGGTTTTGCGAAACGAACTGAAGGAGAAGTTTGGTGACACCGTTTGGGCCAATTGAAGAAAAGTGGAATCGTTTGCGCAAAAAAATGAGCGGCAAGGCGTTAGCCAGTGATGCGACGCATTTCAAGCATGCGTTTCGGCAGGAGTCTCAGTCTTCGCTTTGCCCGGCGCCGATCGTGCTCCTGGCGGCAATCCCGTGGCTACAGGAATCCGGGGCCGAAGGAGCGAAAGGATTTTTCGAGATCATTTTCTCTGGCGGTATCGTCGGCATTCTGATCATCCTTTTGTTGCTGACGCTTTCGATTCTGTCAGCATACCTGGTGATTGACCACATGCTGACTGTCAGGCGTAAAGATCTGATGCCCGATGGACTTGGTGATCGTGTTCGACAATCGTTGATGACCGGCAACGTCGCCGACGCGCAAACAGCCTGTCGCGAGAATCCAAGCTTTCTGTCATTTGTTTTGATGCACGGAATCTCGGAGTTGGAATTCGGCTGGAATTCGGTTGAAAAATCCGTCGAAGAAGCTTTGGCCGAACAGTCGGCTCGACTGTTTCGCAAAATCGAATACCTGTCCGTGATTGGAAACATTGCTCCCATGGTTGGGCTGCTGGGAACCGTGATCGGGATGATCGTGGCGTTTCAAAATGTTGCGTCGACTCAGGGAACTGCCAGTGCACCGCAACTGGCCGAGGGGATTTACCAAGCGCTTGTGACAACGGTCGGCGGGTTGATCGTGGCGATCCCATCGATCGGAGCGTTTGCTGTTTTCCGAAACCGCATCGATCAACTGGTTGCCGAGGCCGCGTTTCAGGCTCAACACGTTTTCAGTCCGCTACGTCGAAAAGCAAAAAGGCCAGCTCAGAAATAGATAGTGTCCTGTGCGGCTGCGGCGTCTCACGCGTCTCGTCGCGGTATCGTTTTGTGGCTGTGGCGTCTCGCAGCAGTAATTTCCACCAACCCAAAGACTCTTGATCAGACTACTGCGGCGAGACGCCGCAGCCACCGAAAATGCAGATCCCTCGTTACCAACCTGTGAGAAAACTGGGCTTCAACATGACGCCGATGATCGACGTTGTGTTCTTGCTGATCATTTTCTTTCTCGTTAGTAGTCACTTGCAGAAACAGGAGACACAACAGGAACTCGACTTGCCACTGGCTGCTTCAGCCGACAACGATATCGATCAGGAAACGCCACGTGTGACGATCAATATCCTGGACAATGGTGACTTCCTTGTTTCCGGACGCCCGATCACGAAAGGTCAATTGATTCCGATGCTCAAAGCAGTCCGGGACGAGAAAGGCGAAGATATCGAAGTTCGAATTCGTTCAAGTCGCTCTGCGCCGTGGTCAAAGATTGAGCCTGTGATGCTGAGCTGTACGAAGTCGGGAATCTGGAATGTTGGCTTCGCCGTTTATCGTGGGCCCGGAGGTGGCTTATGAAAAAACCAAGCCAATACGTAAAGGCGGGTCCTGCAACGGATATCGATTCTGCGATGACACCGATGATTGATGTCGTGTTTCTGTTGCTGGTATTCTTTGTTTGGACGGCAAGTTTCGCAATTGTCGAACAGGTCATGCCCAGCCAACTTTCGCAAGCCGCAGGCAAGGATGACCAGATCGAGGATGTGGATATCCCGGAACCAGCTGATTTTGAAAACCTTGTAATTCGTATCAAGTTCGATGGAGCTTTGCCTCAGTGGTTCGTCAAGGATCAGCCGCTTGATGATCTGGCGGCGGTGAAGCAACAATTGATGACGATTGCTGAGATCAACAACGACGCCCCGGTGATACTGTATCCTGATCAGGAAGTTCCCCTGGAACATATCGTAAATGCGTGGGATGCGGCGAAGCTGAGTGGCTTTGCGAAAGTTCAGTTTGCCGTTTCGGGTGGGAAATGAGTAACCGTCAAACAAGCATGATCCGGCAACTTGCGCTCGCGAAGTCTTGCATTAAAACATGGCATGGACTTTCGGCGTTTGTTTTGCATTCGGATCACAGGCTGGAAGCCTGTACCGCCCGCGCCCGCGAATTTTTTGGCAGTTGCTGTGTGCTGGTATTGGTTCTCCTTGCCGCTGCAGCCTCGCCGACTTTGGCTCAGGAGTCTGTTTTCAGTCAGCGCGAGCAAAATCTCGTTGGTGGGTTACGCGATCGTTCTCTCTATGACCTGGCAGAGTCACATTGTTTGAAGTTGCTCGACCGCGATGGTCTTACGCCGACCGATCATGCTTCGGTGGCGATCGAACGTATCCGGATTCAAACTTCGAAATCGCGAACAGGCGCTGACCGCGAGCAACAGTGGCAACAGGTCGATCAAATCGCGAAAGAGTTTTCAGTAGCTCATCCCGACAATCCGCGCGCCGTCCTGGTGGGGCTACAACAGGCACTGGCACATTTGTCGTTTGGCAGGCTTCTGCAACAGGAAGTTGCCGCCAGAAGTGCCGCCGCCAATGGTCGCGAACTGAGTCTGAAGCAGCTTGCAATCGCACGTTCAGTCTTCGAGCGTACTCAGCAGTTGAGGTTGGACACCGTTAAGGCGCAAGCCAACCAGAACCTGTCCGTTGACATGCTCAGCAGCGATCAACTGAGAGCCCTGGGCACAAGCCTGGACTATCAATTGGCGATTGTAAACTTGACCAGCGCACAACTCGCCGACCCCAACTCTGAGACCGAAAACCTGAATCGGATTGACTCCCTGGGGAGAGTGTTGAAACAGTTGACCGCCGTTCGCACGACCGTCTCGCAATCGAAGCCACTCTGGTGGCAAACGAAAATCAATGAAGCCTCTTGCCGACGGATGTTGGGCGAGTTTTCTGCGGCGGATCAGATTTTGAAGTCGATTCAAAGCAGGAAACGTCCCAGGTCAACGGACGGATTGTTGCTTCGGGAGCAAGCGTCTTTGGCGATCGCGATTGGCGACGCTGAGCGAATGAGGCGCCTTGCCGCTGCTGCTGCTCAAAAGAAATACGACGCCGAAACGGAAATTTCACTGATTCAACTGCTTGTGGCGTCGGGACAAATTCAAAAAGCTTCTCGCCTTGTGAATACAGTGTCGTCGCGGCATGGCGCCTATTGGGCCCGGCGTGCCGACGTGGCATTGCTTTCTGGATCAGGCTCTGGCTCAACCGCCGCGCCAGTGAAAAACGCAACGGTTGATTCAGCGGAAAATCGTTTGTTGCTGCAGGCTGCGGAGAACGCCGAAAAAAATGGTGATCTGGAAACTGCTGTGCGTGGGTTTCTTTCAGTTGCAGAGTCCCAGTTTTCAAGTGGCGATCGTGAGAGTGGTCTGTCGTCAACGGTCCGTGCCGGCATGGTGTTGGAGAAACAAAGCAAACACGATGAAGCCGCTTCGATATTTCTCAAGCCCGCCAGAGCCTACGCCAGTGAGAAGCTTGCCCCTTCGATTCATCTTCGCGGTTGTTGGAACCTGTCCAAAGCCGAATCGGATCGGTTTGGAAAAGAGTTGGTGGCTCATATTGACCAGTGGCCCAATTCGGAAACGGCCAGCCAGGCGCGGTATTGGCTCGCGTCACAACAGCTTGCCCGGAAAGATTTCACCGCCACGTTTGAAACTCTTGTATCGATCGATTCCAAAAGCCCAAACTTTCCAGCGGGTGTGATACTGGCGCGAATCGCCTGTCGTAAACGGCTTGGCGAAAACGAAACCAAAGGACTTGCGACTGGTGCCCTGGCCAGGCGACTGTTGCAACGTTGGGAGGAGGTTTACCTCAAATGCCCGGATTCGGTAAAACCACTGGTTGCTGTCGCGATGGCCGAACTGGGGTTGGGCTGGCAAGCCGAATCGACTGGGAAATCGGCAGCGCGGTTGAAAGACGTGGCAGGCATCGCTGCCGCAGACTCAAACGTTGAGTTTCAATATCTGTTGCCGATCGCCGATGACGGGTTTCAATCGGGATTGGCGAAAGCGAATGCAATGCCATTTGATGCTGCTTTGGCGCGACGGGTGCTGCTGTTGATTGATCGAATTGAAGGCGATGCATCGCGTCTGGCAAAGATAAAACTTTCGATCGCTGAGAACGCGATTGAGAAGGCGGTGGACTCGAGATCAAAAAACCAGTTTCTGCAAAGCAAAGCGTCTGCGTTAGTGGCGCTCGGGAAGCGAAACGAAGCGGTGTCATTGTTTGAAGAGTTGATTGCAGCGGACCCGAAAAATCTGTCGGCTCAGCTTTCACTGGCCAGAGTCCTGCCAGCGGGTGAGGCATTGAAACGATGGCGCTCGATTGCCTCGCGGACTGCGTCGCATTCATCGGCCTGGTTCGAAGCCAAATACAATGTCGCAAGGTTGCTGCACGAATCTGGAAAAAGTGCAGAGGCGGCGAAGTTGCTGAAGTACATCAAGGCCGTGCCTCCTGGATGGAAGGATTCGACCTTGAAAAAGAAATTCGAGAGCCTGTTGCGAGAATCGGCTGGTTGATGGCTGCGGTGTTTCCGTTTCTGAAACAGGTGGGGTGAGGCCGGACACGGTAAAAAGCGAGACGCGGGGCGATACAGCCACTTTTCCTGTCATTTTTTTCAATACCAGCCAGATTTTGTGTCGCCACATTGTTTGCTTCGCGTGGTTAGTATTGTGTAATCCTATTTCCAAAGGCGAAAGAAACTATGAGTTCCCTATTTCGATGTTGGCCGATATTCCTCGCGTCGGTCGTAGTATTTACGGTTTATTTACCGGTGCAGGACGCCAGTGCACAGCGGAATCGCCGCGGCGGACGTGGTGGTAGCGGCTGGGAGTTTGTCGCCAAAAAGTATGACGCGGACAAAGACGGAATCGTCACTGCCGAAGAATATACTCGCGGCGAAGAAGGCTTCAAAAGTCTCGACAGAGATGGAGATGGCTCAATCACCAGCAAGGACTGGGAAGGGCAGGGGCGTTCACGCCGTGGTGGTTCAGGCGATGCTCCATCAGTGGGACAGCCAGCACCTGAGTTTGCACTGACTGAAATCAGAGATAAGGACAAGACGGTTAAGCTTTCGGAGTTTGCCGGAAAGAAACCAGTGGCGTTGCTTTTCGGAAGCTGCACCTGACCGCCGTTCGTACGTTCAGTTGGTCAACTGAAAGAGATCCAGGCCGAGTACGCTGACAAAGTTCAGTTCTTTATTGTCTACACCCGCGAAGCACACGCCGCTGACAGTGACAGGCCTGCAGGAAGAGATGTCGAACAGCCTGTTACGACCGAGGAGCGACGTGGGGTCGCACTGAAGTTTCTTGAAGATATGGAATTAACGATGCCCGCGCTGTTGGACAATATCGACGACAAGGCTTCGAAAGACTACGTCTCGCTTCCGGATCGACTCTACCTTGTCGGAACAGATGGGAAGATTGCTTACGCTGGCGACCGGGGGCCACGCGGATTCAAGCCCGATGATTTGGCCGCTGCGATTGATCAGGAGCTTGGCAACAAGCCCAAGTCAGATCGAGCTTCCTCATCACCTGACGGTGGCAATCGAGGCGGTCGTGGAGGCAGAGGAGATCGCGCGAGTCGCGTGATGTCGATGCCGGCGGTAGCTGCGATCAACAAGGATGGCGACGACAAGATTTCGGCTGAAGAAATTGAAGCGGCTCCTGAATCGCTGAAGTCGCTCGACAAGAACGGTGACGGAGAGATTACTGCTGATGAAATGCGCCCCATTGGCGGCGGTGGAGGACGCGGTGGCCGTGGTGGTCGCGGTGGCCGTGGTCGTTAGATCACAAGTGAAGAAGTAAAGTTAGTAAGCCGCCGAGCAGATTGTTTGGCGGCTTTTCTATTGGAGGCTTGGGAAATTGAATTGGCAATACAGGCACGCATCGCAAGCGAGTGAATGCCGCGGTCGATTTGCTCGCTTGCTCAGTTACCCGTTTCGTGAGCTCTCTCAGTGCGTGTCGGATTTTTCAGGCAGTTCGCTCTCAGGCAGCGTCAGCCAGAGCCCAATCATGATGGCAGCCATCACGAAGTAAGAGACGGCAAAATCACGCACTGCGGCGATCCTGGCTGGATCGAAAATTTCTTCGTTGCCCATGTCTGTTGGCAGAAACATCCTGTCGCCAGCGAGCGGCGAGTGCATGATGCCGAAGAGTGTGAACACGCCGCCGAGTGCCAGGAAAATTCCCGCCGAGAGATACTTGCGGTCGATCATCTTCGCTGTCGCAGCAGCCCAGATCAGGCTGGTAAATATAAAGCCCCCAGCCAGCACATTCGCGTACAGCCATGACTTGGCGAGGTCCGGATCTTTAAATGTAAAACCCATCTCAACCACATAAGGTGTGATATTGAGCACGACCAGTTTGGCAATCGCTGGTAAGCAGGCCATGGCAATCGCAGCGTAATGCTTCTTTTTCGTTACCTGAAAACTGGAAGCCGTGATCTCGACTCCGATGAAGATCAGGATTGGAAAGATGGCCGCTTTGGGAATGTACACGAACATCAAGCTGAAGAAACCAAGTATTCCAGCCGCTCCGATGAACAGTGCGGTGGCCAGGGTGTAGGCTGCCCGTCCGCCCATCGCTTTGTAGGCCGGGTGGCCGATGTAAGGCGTTGTCTGAATCACACCACCGCAACAGGCTGCCAACAATGTGGCGAAAGCTTCAACTCCAATCACAGTCGGTGTATGGAATTCATCGCCAACGGAAGCTGCGCTTTCTGTGCAATCGATGCCACCGATGACCGTCGCGACGGCGAAGGGGACGACAAATCCAAGATACGGAATCGTGTGGGAAAACTTGCCAAGCCATTCGAACTTGAATGCTTCCAGCCATTCCAACGGTAGAAAATTGATCGCCGACGAAGCAGGACGTTCAACAAGCTCCATATCGTTGACTGAACCGATTCCAAGTAGCAGATAGTAAATTGCGGTGCCAACGACCACCGCCGCCAGTGCTCCTGGAATGCCGGCGGGTAGACGTTGCTTGCCAATCAAGGTTACCAGGACCATTGCCAGGGATGCGAATCCAACGATCGGTGCCGTCTTGGCAATTTCAGTAAGTGGTTCAAAGGTGATCAGAACCAGGGCGATTGCAGCGAGGGAGCCAAGTAGTCCGGCTCGCGGAACGACGCGGTGAATCCAACCGGAAAAGAAACTTAGAACGGCCTTGATGACTCCGGTGATCAGGATGGCACACATTCCAATGTGCCAGGTGTGCATCGCAGCTGCTTCCTGCGACATGCCACCTTCGGTCGCGGCGGCGTAGGCTGGTCCCAGAACGAATAGCGCCATGCCGAAAGTGCTGGGCGTGTCGAGTCCCAACGGCATCGCCGTCACATCGCTCTTGCCTGTTTTTTTCGCATACCAAAACGCCAGAAAGAAAAACAACAGGTCGCCAACCAAAACGCCAATCGCCGTTCCTGGCACCATGTAAGCAATTGCAAAATCTACAGGGAAGCCAAACTCTGATAGCAGATAGACCAGCAATGCCAAGCCCGCCACATTATCCAACATTAGCCCGAAAAACGCATTGATATCGCCAGATTGAGCCCACTGATACTTTTTCTTTATCACTTCAGGTCCTTGTTCGGCACGGCTCTTGCATTGAGAGGTTTTGTGGGCTGGAGCGATTTTAACAAGTCAAAATTGCCAGCAAAAACACGGGCTGAATTTAGAACGTGAAATTTTTGATGTCAAACGACCTGACGTGTCAAACGCCCCGCGATACTGAAAAAGCCGGGGCAAACGGCCCCAACGCACCACAAACAGTGGACTTAAAGGTAAGCAAAACCAAAGGAGGCGCGTCAAAGGGAACTAAAGGTTTATGAAATCTCGAATTTCAGCGAACTTTGGCCTGACCGACGCGTAATAATCATGGAAGCTACGGTCAACGACATCTACTTCAATTCCGAACGGCAACTGAAAGCAAGATCAGAGCCAGTGACTGACGAACAACTACTCATTGATTATCGAGAGACAGGCGATCGCGAATTGTACGCATCGTTGGTCTACCGGTACGAGCGTGAGCTGTTCAGTTATCTGCGCCGATATCTTGGTAATGCTGAGATGGCAGAGGACGTTTTTCAAACCACGTTCCTGCACATTCATCTCAAGAGCCACCTGTTCGAAGAAGGTCGTCGTTTCCGTCCGTGGCTTTACACGATCGCAACCAATGCCGCCATCGATGCCAAGCGTCGAAACAAGCGACATCGGAATGTCAGCCTCGATACGCCTCGTATGCAGGACAGCGAAGACGTGGGTCGCCTGATCAATCTTCTCGAAAGTGATGATCCGGATCCCGCCAACGCAGCCCTTGAAACCGAGCGTCGTAATCTGGTACGGAAAGCTCTTAACCAACTTCCTGAATCAATGAACGTACTCATTCAACTGGTCTACTACCAGGGTATGAAGTACCGGGAAGCTGCTGAAGTGCTGGATGTTCCTGTGGGGACTGTCAAGAGTCGTTTGCATTCTGCGATCGCAAAATTGACTGACGTTTGGAACCACACTTCGCAGGTCGATTAAGCTGCATTGATTATGACGGCTTCTGCTGAAGCTGAATCTTCATTCCCGCCTTCCGTTTCAATGATTGAAGCGGTTCGACCAGAACCTTTGAGAACAACCCGTGAAACACCCATCGCAAGAAGATTTGCTGGGCTACGTTCTGGGAGCATTGGATGCTCAGGAAGAACGTGACCTTCAGGAAAAGATTGACTCAAACCCTGAGATCGAAGACCAGCTGCTGGAGTTGCGTCATGCGATGTCTCCTTTGGACAGCTTGTCTTTCGGAGAGCCCGGCAGTCGTCCTGGCCTTGCGCGGCGAACCTGCGAGCTGGTCGCCAATTTGAAGCACGGCAAACAGGATCTTTTTGAAGACTCCGATGCGATCCGTGAGATGTTCGATGACGCTCCGACATCTCAGGAAACGGAGCTTCAACCGGCTTCGCAATCATCTTCGCAGCTATCTGCATTCAGTCAGTTTACTGACCGCCTCGTTCATCCGCGTTCGTGGTCCCGCATCGATTTGCTGGCTGGCGTTGCCATGTTGGCGATTTTTGCCAGTATCCTGTTGCCCGCGATCTCTCACTCACGCTTTCAGGGGCGAATTGACTCCTGCAAACACAATTTGACTCAGGTCGGTAATGCCATGTTGGCTTACAGTGACCTTCATGGCAGCCATTTTATTAACGCCAGTATGAGTATGGCGTCGTCGAACAACGGTCTGTTCGGTCCAGTGCTGACAGGATCCGGCTTTATTGAAGACGATTCGCTGTTCGCTTGTGCAGGCCGTGCGGAAGCTGAGCCGCTACAAATTCCAACGATGCAACAGATTCGTTCTGCCAGGGGTTCCCAGAAAGAAACGCTGCTTCGTCGCATGGGCGGGCACTTCGGATACGCACTGGGTTTCTTTGATGGCGACAAGTATTCGGCACCGCGAAACGATGGTTCTGCTCACGCTGTGATTATCGCCGACATGCCTTCCGCTGATTTGCCGGGACGCAGCAGCCAAAATCACTCAGGCAAAGGCCAGAACTGTTTCTTTGCAGATGGCCACATTCAGTTTGTGACCAATCATGCGATCGGTGGCGATGCGATTTACGAAAACGATCTCGGGATTGTTGGACCAGGCATTGGAGAACGCGATAACGTAATTGCTCCCTGTCATGTCGCGCCTGTTCGATGGCGAATCGAAGCGGTTACTTTGCCTGTGATTGAGCTCAACTAGGCATGGGGTTCAATTTGTTGCCAGTCGTCCCAGCCAGGGAATGAATCGGCCAGTCGATTCAGCGTACTCACGGTAGCGTTCCCCGAACTTTGAAAGTGCATCTGCCTCTTCCATTCGCGCGAGCCGCAGGTACACGTACCAGAGAATGGGAAGGGTGAGCATCGTAACCAGGGTTGGCCAGTTGATCATGCTTCCGGTGAGAAACAGGAAGAATCCGGTGTACTGCGGATGGCGAACGAAACGATAGAGCCCTTTCGTTGCCAATGAATCATTTCTGACAGCGGTATGAAGCTGGCGCCAGCCGAAGATCGCCATTGCCGCTCCAACGACGATGAATGCCTGGCCAACGACGGTGCATACGAACTGCGCAAAAATGATCTTCGATTCGTCAGCGCCAAAAATGATCGGCCAGAGGTGGCCGTTGAAGTGAACTTCGGCATCCTGTCGGCTTCGTCCCAGCCAGCCCATCACCAGATAGGCGGTTAAAGGCGTTCCATACATCTCTGCATAGAGCGCAATAATCCAGGCTTGCGCAGCTCCCGCAGACCTCCATTCGCTTTGCCTTCGTGGACGCAGAATGCCAAACAGAAAAATGCTGAGCAGGGCGATGTAGATCGCAACGAGCCACCAGTTGAAATAGCCGATTCGGGCAACTTCGTTTCTGAAAAATTCAATCATTCATCAACCCCGCAGATTCGCTGTCCTCTTATTTCCGCATTTGAAGACAGGCAATTAACAGCATTCACGTAATCCGGGATGCCTTTCCCACCCAATTCCTCCATTTCATCACGTTCGTAACCAACATTGCGTGGCCATTGTGATTTCGGTACAAGCCATGTTCGAACTACCCACGACCTTACTGATAAGTCGCTCATGGTCCAACTATCGCAAAATTCGCTGTCTGATTTCGTTCGGCAAGTCGTCTCTGGATACAGAAACGAATGTGAGGCTCAGAACGTGAATGTGTTGCTGGACCTCGAAGAAGTTGTCACACCTTACGATCGAAAACTGGTTCATCACGCCGTCGCGGCGATGGTTGAAAACGCGATCGAAGCAATGCCTCAGGGCGGCGAACTGGAAGCAACGCTGGTCAATGCAGAATACCAGTGGGAGCTCGAAATCGCTGATAGCGGAAAAGCCGCTGTCGAAAGCGAGCCGACAGAAAACAGGCAACCGGATAAGCAGCTTCCACAAGTTGTCGGTGTCGATGCGAATGCTCATATGGGAAAACTGGATCAGCTGAGCATCCTGATGAACGCGACGGTTCAGTCGTGGAACTGTCCTCTCGGCGGAACAGCTCATGTGCTGGTCGTGCCAAAACCGTATTCACAGCAAAACCCGGACCAGCGTCGTGCCGCTTGATCCGTCCAACCAACAACTGACACATTAAGAAAGTGCGGAGTCTTCAAGGATGAATCTTCCGACTCAAATTCAGGAAAAGCTCAATCAACGTCAGATTCAGGTCGTCCTTGTAGGCGTCTTGATCCTGGCAGTCATTGCTGTCCTGCAGGTTGTCCAATCCAGCAAATCACAATCGCTTGTTGCGTTGATTGAAAGTCAGCAACTTTGCGAAGGTGACCTTGAACGGATGCAGTTCGCTATCAGCAAAGCCGGGATCTCGGGTTGCAAAGTCAAGAACGGAACGCTGATGGTTCCAGGAAGGCAGAAAGAGAACTGCCTCAAAGCAATCGCTGACAATGACGCCCTGCCGCAATTTTTGCAAAGCGAATCGACGACAACTCCGGCTCTGAATCCATTCCTTACGCGTTCCCAGCAGAAGCGCGTAGAAGAAACTCAAAAGAAGCGACTGATTCGCGAAATGGTGATGCGTTTACCTTTCGTCAAGAATGCTTGGTTTGAAATGGACACTGCTGCCAATGGTTCGGTTTTCAAACCGGCACAGCAGACAGCCGTCGTTTCAGTTGAGCCACCGACTGATCTGGTTCTCGATTCGGATCAGGTTGCAACACTGCGTGAGATGATTGCCGGAGCGATCGCAGGATTGCCACGTGAAAATATTCGGGTCATCGATATCACTTCTGGCTACGCGCACCGTTCTGGAGGCGTCGGGAGAAAAGTCGTTACGATTGACCAGCGTTCTGCTTTTGAACAGGAGACGTTTTATCGAAAGCGAATTGAACAGGCCATCAAAACTTATGGCGACATCGATGTGCAGGTTCGCGTCGACATGATTGAGAATCCTCCCGTCATTGCCAGACAGGTCGCTTACACAAAACCGGTCGAAGTTCGCTCAACGAAACCGGCGGTTGCTGTAATCGGAACCAATGGTGCCGCTTCGATTCACGACATTGAAGAGATCAAAGTTGCTCCTGTGCCGGTTGCTGTCGCGCCGGTCGTTGCCGAACCAACCTATTCCAGTCGCGTGGATGTGACGCTACAGGTTCCAGAATCGATTGCATCGCAGATGGCGATCGGAAAAGCAGCCTTTCCGGCGGACAAGCCGAATATCAAACAACAGGCTATCACTCAACTTGGACGCAGCCTGGTCGAAAACGTAAAACCAATTTTGCCAAAGTCTTCGTTTGCTCAGGGCACGCCGTTTCCCATTTCAGTACGGTTTGTTGCACCTCCGATCGCGGCGCCGGTGGCCAGGCCAACTTTGCAAAGCCGACTGAAGGCCCTTGTGTTGAAGCACTGGCCGTCAGTCGCAGTCTTGCTGATTGGTTTGGTGTTACTAACGATCATGACACGACAGAGTCAGTACGATGACGGTGATGCCGATGACTTGATGGACGAAGACATCATCTCGATTAACTCAACCACGGAAGTCTCCAACGAAGTTTCCGGTTCGCCGCTCCCGGAAGTCGCCCTGGCTCAGCCCGATGACTACGCTCGTCGCGCTGCCGAAGAGAAACTTGGAAGCCTTGTCGAGAAAGATCCGGACTCGGCGGCTCGCGTTATTGAATCCTGGATTCGCAACGCGGGTTAGGTTATTGGTTCGATTCCGCAAGTCGCGGAAAAAAACAGGCTCACAAATCGCAACCTGTTACAATTGGCAGATCTTCTGTTGGTTCGTCGCGGTTGGACTCCTGGGCATTGCGCATATCGTTTGAGAATTTTCTGCTGTTGCTTTTGCCAGCTTTACTCCTGGCGATTATGACCTTTGCCAAAAGCCGACGAGCCAATATTGAGCTGCTGGCCGTTGGCGACGGTGGAAGCGAGTTGATCTACCGCCAGCACAAAACTCCGCTAAACCCATCCCTGTTGTGTCGTGATCAGGACGGTGTTCGGACGTCGAGAGTGTTGGATCAGGCAAAGGGCTTGCAGTCCTGGGTGGTGCTGGTTGCAGTTGAAGATCGTATCGCCGGTTTTACCGGAGACGAATTGCTTTTGTTCGACAGATCGGACCTGGCGAAGGTCAGTCAGCAGAAGATTTTCCAGTGGAACGGGATTGGCACTCGATTTGTCGCCAGCGCCAATCAAAAGTATCTGTTCTTCAACAGCCAGGGCGGTGATCGCGAAAGTTACTTTCGTTCCTGTATCGTCGATCTGACCAGCGGCGAAGTAACCTGGAAAGGTGAACCGTTTGCTGTCGGTGAAAGCACAATTTTCTTTGACGTGGAACAGGGAAATGAACTTGTTGATTGGTCTTCAACGGTGATGGTCGAAAACACAATTGTTGAGTTCTTGCCTGTGAGTTCCAGCGGTACGCTTGTTCCTGTGGCGACGTGCTCTTTTGAAACAGGCGTGCCAACGAGAGTTGGCTCAGGAAGTGTGCTTCCATTTCTGTCGGCCGATGGAGAGCGGTCGATCGTCGAAGTTCCGGGAGTTGGGTTCAAGTTGATGAATCAGGGAGCAGAAGTAACTCTGAACGTCAAGTTGCCCAGTGACTATCTTCAAGTCAAAGCTCAGTCAGAACATCGAATTCTGTTTCATCACAACGGAGTTTTTAAGCTCTTTGATTGGCGAACGATGAAAATTGAGAACGTGATCGAGCCAGTTGGAAACTATGGCGCACCGACAGTTGTTTTAAGTCCCGATGGCAATACGATTGCACAGCAGGTGGCTTACTGGAACTACACATGGGCTGACTGTCTGCGTCGTGGGTGCGAGTCTGTTCGCTCCCGGATAGAAGTTTATGACGCGAAGACAGGTGCTTTCATTCGAGTTGTTGAAGACGATCGGCCTTTCTGGACGTGGGTTGTTTTGGCGATCGGCGGCAGCCTCGTGTGGAGTATTGCCTGGATTTGGGTTCGCTCTTCTGATCGCAATTCGAATCGCACGATCACCGACGTGTTGGTTGTGTCT
Source organism: uncultured Pirellulaceae bacterium (assembly GCA_964446085.1). Lineage (GTDB taxonomy): Bacteria > Planctomycetota > Planctomycetia > Pirellulales > Pirellulaceae > Mariniblastus. Next base: position 53,962 of record CAYUNP010000001.1, on the reverse strand, counting down.
CTGCTTTGGTTTTCAATTGCACTGCTTCGATATGTTTTCGGCGGATGGTTGCCGGATAGTATGGCCTCGTTTCATTCCGATCGTCCCTCCAGCGTTGCGTTGACTTGCATGTTGAGTTGTCTCATGGTTCTGGTCCCAGTATGGGCAGTCTTCGCCAAATTGCGTTTGTCGTTTCGAATTCCAATCGCCCTGATCGGGGTTGCACTGCTATGGGGATTGCAGGTGTGGCTGTGGACCTGTTTTGGATTCGAGTACGGAGCGTTGCGGCTGGATTGTTTGTTCGTTTTGATTGGCGTGTTTTTAATTTGTGTGATGACGCGAATGTTTGGATGGAAACTGGGACCGAGTGAAGCAACGGACTCCGATGCTCAAAAGCATGGCGCGCAGGTTCCATTGGTTGATCTGTTCTTGTTCCCGCTGGCAATCGGACTGTGTTTCCCGGTTTTCACGCCGATTTTGCAAGGCGTGCCTTTTGCGTTTTGGGATTCGTTTGCGATCCAAAGCTTGCCCATCGTACTGACTGCGCTCATGGCATGTTGGGCAGCGTTTTCAGTTTATGAAAAACCAAAGTGGATCCTTGGCTCAATCTTCCTGATTTGTCTGCTCGCAAGTTTGACTCGATTCCATTTTTGGAATGAATCTGCTTACTACACGATCTACGGAGGCAATATGATGGCCTCCAGGGACATCATCATCTCTACCGTCTCACACCACTTGGCTACAGCGTCGGGATCTGGAGTGTGTTTGCTGCTGGCGATGTGTCATGTGTCACGTCTTGGGTGGAAATGGCAAAGAAAACAAAGGCTACTGGAGTCGGCGACCTAAATCGCGGATAATCATCTCACAGCATTTCGCGTGGGAGAAAGATGTTTGGGATTAGTGAGTACCTCGAAGCTTGTCTTTATCGAAAGAACTTTCTTGAACAACAGCGAGGATGGCTGTTTCAGGAACGTCAGCAATACAAATCGGATGCCCAGCGACTGCAGTCAGCGTTGGACCGGGTTCGCCAGGAAATGGCTGGCTATCTGATACCGGAAATCAACGACGAACATCTGAGCGAACTGGAGCGCCATCTCGAGTGTGAGGGCTTGCTCGATATTAAAAAGGACTACGAGCAACGATTCGATGCCGCTGATCGTCGCCGAGTTCAACTCGAATCGATGGATGAGATTCAGAATTACGATGAACGCATTGGTGCAGCGGAAAGTTTGGTCGCTGAGTTGTTGCCGAGTCACAACGAACTACGCTCCGAATTTATGCACTGGAGTGGTTCGAAATGGTACGCTCAACTGGATCGACGTGGTTACTTCGAAGAAGGCTACTGGCCTGGATTCTTCAATCGATTCTGGGACTGGCGGGCTGTTTCTTTTCTGATGGCAGACCTTGAAGGTGGAGCCCAGCTTAACTTTGAAACACCGGATCAGTTAAAGCGTCACTATCGAAAACTGCAGGAAAAATACAAAGTCGTTATCCCCGAGTATGACGATCGCGTCGCCCAACGTGACCGCATCGCTGCACTCAAAACAGAGCATCAACAGTGCGTCAGTGCGCCAGAAAGACTGCTCGGTGAGCTCTATAGCGATTTGGGGGCTGCTGTTCTGGAACATCTTGGTTCGATACCGCAAGCCAGAAAGGAGTATTTGGCGAGCATCGATTCGAATCTGGATGACTTTATGAAAAAGGAAATTGGCATCAGGAAACAGATTCAGTATCTGGAAGTTCTGGCAGTCTCCCGCATTGATTCCCAGACCCAGAATCTTGACCTTGAAACGGCGAAAATTGATGGCAAGATCAACAAGCTGGAAATGAAGCGTCGGCGTGGCAAGCAGAAGTTTTATTCCCAGGATGACATTGATCGAATGCGTGCTGTGAAGACTGAAAAGTGGGCCAAGCGACGGTTGAAAACCGAAAAAATACGCCGCAAGATTACTGATTTCAACAAGTACGATCGCGGTTCGGTCACCGATGATTTCCTTTGGTGGGATCTGATCACCAACTCAAGCTATGGTGACGACATCTACGAAGTCCGCGAACACCGCCAGCGATTTCCAAACTGGAACCATCGTCAACATCGTGATTCCTGGCATACTGATGATGACGACGATTATGCAAATGCCCTGATCGACGACGCCGCAGGTGATTTGTCTTCATCGATGGCCGACAATGACAGCGACCTTTTTGATCCGAGCTGATGAGCAAAAAACAAAAAAGAATCGTATGCTACGCGATCAACGGCGCTGGCTTGGGCCATGTGACACGTCTGCTGTCGATTGCCAAATGGATGCGCCGCTACGTTGCGTTGCTGGATGGACGTCCAGCTGAAGTTCTGTTTCTGACTTCCAGCGATGCAAGCGACATTCTCGCCGAGGCTGGTTTTGCCGCGTTTAAAATCCCAAGCAAGACGATTGCCAAAAAAACCGAATTGAACAAGCTGGAATACCGTCGTCTTGCGAAGCACTTCGTCTGGAATACTCTGGGCGTTTTCTCACCGGATCTTTTGGTGGTTGATACGTTTCCGTCGGGTAGTTTCGATGAACTGTTTCAGGTTCTCGACGGTCCGTTCAGTAAAAGTTTCATCTACCGAAAGGTCAAACCGGAGTACGCTGCACGGGCAACGTTTCGTTCAGCAGCGGGTATGTACGATACCGTCGTCGCGCCTCATTCGATCGAGAACTGCCCTGTCGAGCAGGTAGGTGGAAAGAATATTCGATTCAGTGGAGAAGTTGTTCAGTTCGATCCCGAAGACTTTTTGAAACGGGACGAAGCCCGTCGTGAACTGGGGGTAAGTGAGGAGGATCGACTGGTCTACGTCAGCGCAGGCGGAGGAGGTGATCCGGGCGCCCGGCACCAACTTGAATCGATCATTGAAGCGTTGAAGGATACTCCTCGCGTTCACCTGTTGGTCGGGGCAGGGCCGCTTTATCGTGGTCCCAGAATCTCGGGCGCGACGGTAACCTGGTTTGACGGTCCGGCGGTCGGGAAATACTTCGGTGCTGTAGATGGGGCTATAAGTGCTGCCGGGTACAACACGTTTCATGAACTCATGCTTGCTGGAGTTCCAACGGCGTTCTTTGCCCAGGAGAAAATTGCAGATGATCAGCGCGAGCGAATTCAGATAGCGCTCGATGTGGGTGCTTGTCGTTTCATCGAAGACCTTGATGATGCTGCTGCGCTTTCGGATGCACTCGGTCAATTGTTGGACGCGTCGACTGCCAGCCAACTTCGGCAGCAATGCGTCAAGGTGTTGCCGCAAAATGGAGCCAGACAGTGTGCTTTACAATTACTCGCGCCGATCTATAGCGAACATCGACTCGAGTGGGCCGAGTCGGTCTTGACGCCTAAATTGGCACGCCGTTTGGAGCAGCTAAACGGTTCCTCCAGTGCGATATCAGAATGGTTGGCACCGTTGATGCCGCAGGACCAGGCCAAATCGGTGATCAGTCACCCAGCTATTAACAGTGTGATTGGCCAGTTGTCGGGTGCAGCTGCCGCGGAACTGCAGGCTGTTTTGGCAGCGCAGGAAAAGTCTTCAGGTTACGCAGAATTCGAATCTGTTTTGATCGAGCTGTTTGACTCTCTTGAAAAATTAAATCCGACACAAAGGAGCGGTGTTGAACAAAGTGCATTGAAGACGGTGCTCGCGGTCATGAAAAAGCACCCGCTCGATATCGCTTCAGGAGACTGGGTTGAATGGACTGGTGGAATTGTTCGAACGGTTTCCCGGTTGGTACAGTCGGAGTTTGAGTCAACTGAATTGCCAGCGCGTGTTCAGGCGATCACGGAAACTTTGCAACTCTATCGATCCTTCCCGCGAATCGTCGACACCAATGTTGAGGATTCGTTTTCTCTGTTCAAAAAATATATTGAATCCAGACGTTTGAAGGGTGAGTTGAATCATCAAATTGCACAGGCTCTCCAGTTTTTGAAAATGTCGCATCCAAAGATTGACTCCCGATTGATCGAAGAATCAATTCAGAGTTTTGCCGCCGGAGTAAACCAGAATGGATAAAGCACAACGTAAGGCACGAAAGAAACAACGCATTCAGGGCGTTCTCGAAAATGTGCCACTCCTGGGTCCCCAGACAGTGCATTTTGATATCGCCAACGGTTGCAATGTGCGCTGCACAACCTGTTGGCATCACAGCCCGCACCTCAAAGCCGAACACGTTCCCGGGATTCAATGGAAGCGGCGCGGGATGAATTTCGAATCGTATCGAAAAATCATGGACGATTTGTTGGAGCTGGGAGGTCTTGAGCAGATCATTCTTTCGGGGATGGGTGATCCTTCGCTGAACAAAGAACTGCCTGCGATGGTTCAGTACGCCCATCAAAACGGTATCGGTGTGACCATTATCACGAACCTGTTAGCCGTCGACCTGCCGACAATCCTTGCCAGTGATGGCGAATTGAATCTGCTGGTTTCGATTTGCGGAGTGACGCATGAATCGTGGAATGCGTTTCACGACGGACCGCTGGCAGGTGGATTCGATCGGTTGTTGGACCAGTTGGCAACTTTGAAAGACGCGAACTTTCTGCCGAAACATGTACAGGTCATCAACGCCCAGAACTTTCATGAACTGCCAGATATGGTTCGGTTTGCCACCCAGTGGCCCACGAAGCGAATCAATTTCAAGTTTGCGTCACTGGTCAATGGAACTGAAGCCGTCGCCCTCTCTACTCAACAGAAACGCGAGTTGATCGATGTGCTGATTCCCCGAGCGACAGCAATCGCTCAGATGAAGGGCATCGATACGGATCTTCGAGCCTTCGCGACGCAAGTCTCGGTCGATTCGCATCGCACGTCACCGATCGAGGATGTTGGTTGTTACATGGGGACGATTTACTGTCGTGTTACCGTGGATCAGGAGTTGCTTTACTGCTGCAACACGGATATTTCAGTCGGTTGGATCAATGAAGATCATTCGTTTTCAGATCTTTGGCGAGGTTCAGCCTACGAGCAACTTCGTCAGCGAATCGGAGGTGGCGACTTTTTCGACAGTTGTCAGCAGTGTGGGAAGTACAAACAGAATTTTAAATGGGCTGAGAAACTTGAGAAGTTGAACCTTCATCAACTGGAGCCCAGCCATGATTAAGCAATGGGTTCGTTCGATTGCCGGGCATCCGCGCAAGCCGCCGTTTGACGACATCGAGCCGACGGTTGAGTGGCAGGTCAATGGACATTGCAACTACGATTGTAGTTATTGCATTCAGTCTAAAAAATCTCGCGTTGGTTTTCCAGGTGACGACACGGTTCGAGCCATTATCAGTCAGTTCGCGAAACTGCCCGATCAATGGGAAGTCAAAATGTCGGGCGGCGAACCGTTTGCCTTCAAGGGCTTCATCAACCTTGTGATTCCAGAGTTGGTGTCACGGACACCGCACAAAATCTCGACGTTGACGAACTTTTCGGCTCCACTAAATGTGTTGCAGCGGTTTTGCGAACTCACGGGAGAGCGTTTGCGGATCACGAGTGCGAGTTTGCATCCGGAATCGGTCGATGTGAAATCATTTGTCGAGAAAGCCATTGTCTATCGAGAGTTTCGCAAACAGCACAACCCTTTCAGCAGCTTCGTAGTAAACGTGGTGCTTGTGCCTGGAAGCGTGAAGAATCATTTTGAGTATCGCGATCGAATTGAATCGGAGGAGATGCGATACTTTCCACAGTTGATGAAGATCAAAGGCGGTGTTTATCCATACGATGAATCCGAACTGAAATTGATCGAGCAGTTGACTGGCGGAAGCCACGATCCACGAGCGGTTAACCGGGCTCCAAGTTATCAAGGGCTGCATTGCGAGGCAGGCGTGTGGTATTTCACGGTCGATCAAACTGGAGAAGCTTACACTTGCCGAACCGGGAAACGTTTCCTTGAAGTCAACGATCAGGCTCGACTCGGAAATCTTGTTGAGGGAACGTTCAAGCTCAAGTCTGTCGGCGGCAAATGCCCGTATCCGATTTGTCCTTGCACCGTTCCGGCAAATCGGGGGATTGTTCGCCTGGGGGAGCGAGCGATTCCGATGATCGACGTTGCAGAAGAGATGCCTTTGGTGCAGATCTCATCTGGAGATTGCGATGGGAATTGATGCCTGGCTCGACGAACGGAACCAGCCGTTGGCACCGTGGACCGTGCTGGGGCGAGAGGTTAGTGGCGTTGTCAGTTGGAACATGAATGACGTGTGCAACTATCGATGCAGCTATTGCACTCAACGTCATATGGGGGATCGCACTGGTCGATTGCAGGACGTTGAGCGGACATTGGAGACGTTTCGCGAATTGCCTGGTAGCTGGGAATTCAAGCTCAGCGGTGGTGAGCCTTTTCGACAACCCGGTCTTGTTGACATCGTGGCCGGGTTGGTGGCGATGGGGCACAGCATTTCAATTCAAACGAACTTTTCAGCTGCCGAGAACGAACTCCGGGCGTTTCTTGAAGCTTCGCGAGGTGCACTGAATGTTTTTTCCGCGAGTTTACATCTGGAGTACGTCACACCCGAGTCGTTTGTTGAAAAGTACGCCATCATCAAAGAGTATGAATCTCTCGGAGTTAACTTTCACATTACCAGCGTAGGTGTGCCGGATCGATTGATCCAGCTTCGTGATGAAGTGGAGCCTTTTTTCCGCAAGCATGGAATCAATTTCAAAGTGCAGCCTGAAAAGGTTCGTGGTTACGTGCGCGAATACTCTCCTGAGCAGAAGGAAATCCTGTTGCAACTGGGCGGACATAACCAAACTGGCAGGATTGAGCACAATTTTCAGGGCAAGCTTTGCTTTTCAGGAGCGAACTACATTGTGATCAAGTCGAGTGGCGAAGCCTATCGTTGTTATCCTGCCAGTCGTGTTGGTGGAAGGTACGCGAAACTGGGATCGTTGACTGACGGTATTCGTTTGGCCGATGGCCCAAGAATTTGCCCTTACACTTATTGCAATTGCACAGTGCCGATTCAGCGCGGCATGATCGAAGGTCAATCGACAGCTTCAGTGGAGAATGATGATGTTCATTAGATATGACAAAGTCCGGAATTGGGTTGTCGGCGTGACTGCGGCGATTGGTGGAACGGTCTGTGCAATTTTTGGTTTTCAGTCACTTAACGATTCTCACAATGCGCCGCCAGTACCCGCCAATGTTGTTGCCGAAGGCGAGTGGGAAGAATCCGCTGGGCGACCAGGCAATTCATCCGTTGTTCCGCAGAAAGCCCAGGCTGCAACGAAAGCGCTTGCCTCTGCAGTTCGAACACCACCGCGCCAGAAGACTCAAAATCCCGGGCAGGAAACAGCGTTCTCGGCGAGCGCTCTTTACCGATTGGCGATAATGCTTGCCAATTTGAAATCAGATTCATCGGGTCAAGCCAAGGACGTACTCGGAAGTTCCATTCCGTGGAAACTGAATTTGTACGACGACGACCGAGATGGTGTCTGGGATCGTGCGAAACTTGATACCAATCGGGATGGTGTTGACGATGAAAAGTGGAGCTTCAAGAATGGACGTTGGGAAAAGGGCAATGGCCAAATTGTCTGGTCTGGCGACCAATGGCGCAAAGCAGCCGATCTGGTCAAGCACAATGATCGCTCTGCCGACCCATCCCTTGCCCGGTATCTCGCCGCGATGAAAGTTGCGATGTCACGTGCGAACGTTTCCGGCAAAGCCAAAGATGTGCTTGGCCGCAACAGTCCCTGGAAACTGAACCTGTACGATGACAATCGGGATGGAACCTGGGATCGTGCGAAACTCGACACCAACCGCGACAACGTCGACGATGAGAAATGGAATTTCAAAAATGGCCGTTGGGAAAAGAACGGTGGCCAACTGGTTTGGTCCAGGAGTAATTGGGTTTCACCAGGCAAATTGGCGAGCGGAATTCAAAAGTCATCTGATCCGAAACTGGCTCGATATCGCGAAGCTTTCAAAATCGCCAGTGCGAAAGCTGATCGATCTGGCAAAGGGAAAGATGTACTCGGGCGAAACAGCCCCTGGAAGTTGAACCTCTACGATGACAATCGAGACGGAGTTTGGGATCGTGCGAAACTCGATACCAACCGCGACGAGGTCGATGATGAAAAGTGGACGTTTAAAAATGGCCGCTGGGAAAAGAGCAACGGCCAGTTGGTTTGGGCTGACGGAAACTGGAAGTCAGCTGCGGCGATCGCAAGGTCAACCAACCGTTCAACGAACGCCAATGGTGAACGCTATCTCCGTGCGATGAAGATAGCGACGTCGCGCGCTAGTGCTTCTGGCAAAGGGAAAGATGTTCTCGGAAGTCGTAGTCCATGGAAACTGAATCTGTACGATGATGATCGAGACGGTATTTGGGATCGAGCCAAGTTGGACACGAATCGAGATGACGTCGACGATGAGAAATGGAACTTCAAGAACGGTCGCTGGGAGAAAAACGGCGGTTCGAAAATCTGGGACGGTCAGCAATGGATTGGCGGCTGAACTTCAGTCGGCGCATGAAAAAAGGCAGTGCCGTAGATGGTCTGCCTTTATCCAATGGAATCAATGGTGGTTAACTCCAGTTTATGGAGTCTTGATTCGCTTTTTCTTTGCTTTGCGACCGCGGTTGTTCGCTGGTCGTTTGCCATGATTGGCTTTTTTGACTTTATGAGTTGGCTTGGCCATTGTAGTTTCCTGGATGGATCTTTGTATCTGATGTAGTTTTTCGGCGATTGCCCGGCTTTTGTGCAGGCAAATACTAACAAGCGGGTGAACTTTATTGAAGGCGAAAAACGTCCGATCAAAGGCATAATTCTCCCGTATATCCAGATGACGCTGAGACGCATGCAGAAAATGATGGCGTGAATGACCGGCCCAGATCATCGCCACAACCCCGTCATCTTGAGAAAAGGGGGGCTTTTAGCTCCAATCCGGGTAGGCGTTCCTATTCTTTGCGTTTCCTTTGTGATAACTGCGATTTATAATTTTGCGTTGTATTTAATGGGTTTTAGTATGAACCTGTCAGTGTCTTTCTTTGAACAGCGTTCTCCAACAGCATGGCTACACAGACAGAAACGCAAAACGCGGACAAGATCAAGGAAGAAGTACGTCAAGTCATCCGCAGGCTGACGGAACTTTCACAGACTCAGGAGGACTTTGACCAGTTCTGTGCCGAAGTTCTGGGGCGTCTGGTGGAAATCACGGGAGCTCATGGAGCCCTCTTCTGGCAGATCACCGGCAACGGTGTTCCCAAGCTGACGCATCATTCCGGAAAAGCCCCGCATGATCAGGCGCGTGAGATTTTGTCGCCCGAAAACGAACAGCACGGCCGGGCGATCCTGGACGTCGTTCGCCAGAAGATGCCAGTCGGTCTGATGTCTGAAGCCTTCACAGGTAAAGCAGATCCCTCAACAACCCCGAAGGCAAATGCTGAATCTCCGTTCCTGATGCTGTTTTCGCCCGTTCTGAATCGTCAGAAAGATCCCGTCGGTGCGGTGGAGCTCGTTCAACGTGGAGATATTTCTCCACAAGCTCAGGAGGGATACCTTCGTTTCCTGACACAGATCGCGGCTTTGTTCCAACGATGGCATGAGCGTCAGGATGTGGCACAGGTTGCCAATCGGTCCGAGAAGTGGACTGAAAAGATGGAGTTCATCAGCGAAGTGCATCGCTCGATCGACTTTAAGGAAACGGCCTACGCGATCGCCAACGAAGCACGTCGCGTGCTGGGTGCTGATCGTGTTAGCGTCGGTCGCTGGAACGGGCGAAAGTGCAAGATTTTGTCAATCAGCAGTCAGGATCGCTTCGACAATCGAGCCAACGTCGTTCGTAAGCTTGGCGAAGTCGCCAGTGCCAGCGTCGGAGCTGATTCAACTTTTTGGGTGACTGGCAGCACTGATGAGATTGCGCCGGAAGTTGCCAGAAAGATCAATGATTACCTCGACGAATCGCACAGTCGGACGCTGGCGGTGATTCCTCTGGCGGTTCGGCCTCCGGATGTTCCTGACCTGGAGATGGACAAACGAAACAAAAAAGTTCGCAAGCTCGGCGCGATTGTGCTCGAGTATTTCGACGATGATGTCAGCGAAGACAAAATTCGTGATGACTGTCAGTTGATTGTCGAACAGTCTCAATTGGCGCTCGATAACGCCAGAAAACACGGAGAAGTTTTCCTGCAGCCGGTTCTCAAAAAAATCGGTTGGCTGCAACAAACGCTTTTCGGCGATCACCTGAAAAAGACGATTACCGCGCTGGTAGCACTGGGGCTTTTGACACTGGCCATGATCTTCCTGCCCTGGGAACTGAAGATGAAAGTTTCCGGCGTGCTGCATCCAAAAGTTCGGCAACATGTTTATTCGGAAACACGGGGGATCATTCAAGCGGTTGCATTTGAGGACGGTGACGAAGTCACGAAAGGGCAATTGCTGATCCATATGATCGACTACGATCGTGAGCAGCGGATCGAAGCGCAGCGTAGCGCAAAGCAACGTCTGGAAACACAGGTTGCTGAGAGCTATCGCATATTGGGGCGGTTGCCAGATGCGCAGCAAGACGCTGGTCAGGCCGAGCTCTCGCGGCTTAAAGCTGAACTTGAAGCAACCAACAGGATGATCACACACGATGTGCATCGCAATCAGGAAGTTGCGAACGTCGAGTCACCGATCGACGGCACGATTATTACATGGAATCCTCAGCAACGGCTCAAAGGGCTTGTTGTGGAGCCCAATCAAACCTTGGTTACTGTTGCTGATCTGAGTAGCGGATGGCAACTGGAAGTGAATATTCCACATAACAAGGTCGGGTATGTCGACAAAGCACTGGAGGCAGCCAGTGATGGAGGTGATCCGGTCATTGCCGAGTTTGCCCTGAGTACCAATCCAAGCAACACCTACAGTGGTGAGTTAACCCGTGTTTCGGTTCGGCCTCATACTGACGAGGGTGGTATCCAGATGTATCGCGGAATTGTCAAGGTGGATCCGGAAGATCTGGATGTCAAAGAGCTTCGTCACGGTGCCGGCGTGACTGTCAAAGTCCATTGTGGCAAAGTGCCGCTTTACAAATCCTGCTTCCACCAAATCATAGACTGGATTCAATTGAAAGTTTATTGGTTCTAGGCAGCGTTTGGCGGGCTTACCAATTGCGGTGCACCAATTCGGACTGATCAGTTGTTCTCTTATTGAATTTAAACGCTTGCTTCGGCAAGACGAATTTTGATTGATCGATGTCGTTAATCCCTTCACCTTCTTCTCCGATCAAGGAACCGGCACCCAAGGCCCCAATGGGACCGCCGGTAAGGATGAAGATGCGTCCGGACCTGACGTTTGACAAGCAATGCTATCAGGGCGTGGACTATTTGGTCGTCAAAGAGCCGCTGGGCCAAAAATACTATCAGTTTCCGCCTCAGGTCCACTATCTGCTGACACTGCTTGACGGTGAGATCACGATTGATCAGTTGCAGGATGCGTACCATGAGAAATACGCGCCGAAGCGGATCACGCGGCAGGAGCTACAACAACTGTTGACCCGGTTTCATCAGGATGGGCTGGTGACATCCGATATGCCTGGACAGGGGCTTGAGCTTCTCAAACGTGGCGACAAAAACAATCGGATGGAGCGTTTTCAAATGCTCTCCAACGTTCTCGCGATTCGATATCGCGGGTTTGATCCGGAAAGAATACTGAATTGGCTCAATAAGTGGACCTGGTGGATTTTCACCAAGCCCGCTGTCTACATGGTTTGTGTGTTGGCTTCGATTGCGCTGATGAGCGTTGTCGTTAACTGGGGTGCTTTCCAGGCCAAGCTGCCGGGCTTTGACGCTTTCTTCGATCCGAAACAGTGGTACCTGTTTGTGCTGGTGTTGGCCGTCACAAAAATGTTCCACGAGTTCGGACACGGGCTCAGTTGTAAGCGGCTTGGTGGTGAGTGTCACGAAATCGGGTTCATGTTGCTGGTGTTGACGCCCTGTCTGTACTGCAACGTTTCTGACAGTTGGCGTCTGAATAACAAATGGCATCGCGCGGCGATTGGTGCCGCTGGAATGTACGTTGAAGTCATTCTTGCAACGATTGCCACGTTTATTTGGTGGTTCGTCCAGCCAGGTCTGGTGCAGGATATCTGTCTGCGCGTGATGTTGGTGAGTTCCATCAGTACCGTGCTTTTTAACGGTAACCCGCTGTTGCGCTTTGACGGATACTACATCCTCAGTGATATCCTTGAGATTCCAAATATGGGGCAGAAGTCCACCAAAGCGCTGACAACCCTGTTGGGGCGCAACTGGCTGGGATTGGAGATGCCCGATGACGCCTTGATGCCCACAAATCGTCCAGCAGCTTTCGCCAGCTATACCGTGGCGGCGTTCTGTTATCGCTGGGTCATCATGTTTTCGATCATTCTTTTTCTGATACGTTGGCTGGAGCCCTACGGGCTGGAGTCATTGGGGATCGGGATCGCGATGTTTTCGCTGATCGGTATTGTGGTGATGCCGTGCTACAAACTTTATCGTTACATGTCTGTTCCAGGGCGGATGCATCAAGTGAAGAAGAAACGATTTTTTAGCATTCTGTTTGTTGTCGGTGCACTCGTTGCTGCATTGTTGCTGGTTCCTATGCCGCACAAAATGCGATGTGATATCGTCGTCGTGCCGCAAGAAATCTCGGCCGTTTATGTCGAAGAACCCGGAGTGCTGGATGAGTGTTTTGTGGAGCCCGGTGACGTTGTTACCAAAGGTCAAAAGATTGCCAGACTGCGAAATTCCCAACTTGAGCAGGAGTTGCTTGAGGCAGAGGGCCGTGTCACGGTCAAGCAGAAGGAGCTGAGGTCGGCACGTGATTTGGCCAATGGGTATGGAGCCAATCAGATTGGAATGCTGCACGCAGAGCTCACTGATGCGGAAAATCTGCTTTTTAAATTGAAGGAGCGTTCCAAAAAACTGATCATCCGATCGCCAATCCCCGGTACCATCATGGAAACTCCGTACCGTCATCCGGCTCAGGTAGTCAATGAAGATGTGCTTGTTGATCAGCAGCCCTTTCTGGTACAGCGATACGATAACGTTTCCGCCGGGGCAGGGCAGCGGTTCTGTGAGGTGGCAGATCTTGAGCGTTGGCGTGGAATTGTTCTGCTCAGTGAACAGCAGGTCAGTTTCGTGAAAGTCGGTCAGGATGCTCATATTCGTTTGGCTTCGCGACCAAGTGAAACACTGGTTGCCAGTATCGCCGATGTGGGTAACACCGATCTTTCCATCAACCGTGAAAAGTATGAGCTGCTCGCAGCATCCCAGCCGGATCCACGAGTTCGGGAGAATCGCATTCCTGATTTGATCAGTGAACTGGTTCCCCAATACGATTTGACGCGGCTTCACTACTATGCCGAGATACCGCTGAAAGACTCCTCTCACAAACTGAAGATTGGACAAAACGGAATGGTTCGTGTGACTTGCCCAAATCGCTCCTATGGTTCACGGCTCCTGTGGTGGATTAACCAGAACTTCCGCATGTAGTCGATCATTTCCGACTCGTGCAGGGCGAATCGATCGTGAAACCACGATCGATCGCGTTGTGCAAAGCAAGGTGTTGCCGAAACCTTTATCCTTCAAGTGAGAACCGCGTCCCGGCTAACGCGGATTTGAAATGCTCAAGCATGGCTGTTTTCTATGATGCGATTGATGACAGGATCTCCGGGTTTATCAATCAGCAGAAGATCTTCTTTGTGGCGACTGCTGCAGCAGATGGCCGAGTCAACCTTTCTCCCAAAGGCTACGAGTCGCTAAGAGTGCTTGGCCCAAATCGAATTGTGTGGCTCAATCTTTCAGGTAGCGGAAACGAAACGGCTGCCCATCTGTTGGTGGTGAATCGAATGACGCTGATGTTCTGCTCCTTTGAAGGACCGCCAAACATTTTGCGGCTCTACGGTACGGCGACGGCAGTTCATCCACGTGATGACTCGTGGAGTGAACTGTTGGGCAACTTTGGCGAAGTCGCAGGCGCAAGGCAGATCTTCGATATGAAAGTTGAGTCTGCTCAAACATCCTGCGGTTACGGAGTTCCGCTGTTCGGTTTCCAGGGTGAACGCGATGCGTTGGTTAAACACGCCCGAAAAAAAGGACCTGAGAGATTACAGGAATCCTGGGTAACGCAAAATCGCTACAGCATCGACGGTTTGGATACCGGGATCGTTGAATCCGACGATTGAAGAAACAGGTATTTCGCTACCGCACTACTCGAAACGGCATGCTCGAACTTGTTGTTAAAGTGGCGACCGCGCTGTTCTTGATAACTGATACCAGTCGACAAGCCGTCCAATAATTGAGCCTCCTGAAATACCGCACAGGCTTGCCAGCTACGTCGCGCGATGTGAGCGGCGATGATGCACAATCTGACCCAGTGAACGATTGGACTTTGAACCGGGAGTGACGCGCAAAACCGGGCGATCAATGCCGCACTGACCATGATTCAAAGCAGGGTTGCAGTTGAGGAGTGGAAGTTTAGTCTTCATCAATTATCGCCGCGACGCATGCCGCAGCACCATCGACACCAAGGGCAGCATGTTGTCAGTCTTCACGATTGAAATGTGGGCCATGGTTCGAACTTGGGTGTATTGTTCGCCGTTGGGCTTTTCAACTGTTGCCACCCGACTGTGTCGTTCTTGTGCACGACCTGCAATTCGTCGGCGATGCCCGAAGGAAGGTCGATACCACGACGGCCTGCCTCTTTTAGCCTAAACGCCGAGCGGACGTCCGGTGGGTGCCTGACGCCGGACTTGCTTTATTCTCAACGACGGCTGATCAATCAGGCACAACCTGGCTTTTCAGGGGTTGCTACCTTTTCAAAAAAAAGCCAGAGCAAATTTTGCTCTGGCTTGTTCGAATTCAGGATGCGTGCGATCCCCTAGATTGCGAACTGTTCGAATTGGATGTCACGGAAGAAATCGAACGTCCAGGTTCCAGCAAAATCACCAGTCGTGAACAGTTGGCGTCCATCATCACTGGAGCCAGTGATCGTCAGCTGGTTCGTCTGTGGCAAGTTGCCGTCCAACAGATATCTGACGTTTGCACTTGGTGTAACTGTCACTTCGCTGAACTGTGCATTGGCTTGCAACTGCAAGAACTCAGCACCTGTGTAATTGACACCCGCGAAGTTGCGGACACCACCACCTGACGTGCTGGTGATCTGGCTGTCGGTCAACGTGTAACCCTGAAGACCGCCGGATTGTGCGTCGTTTGCATTGAGTCGATCGCTACCCGATCCGAAGTCAATGTTCAGTTCACCCTGGAGAGTATTAAGGTTTCCGTTATTGCTGACAATCGAAGAGCCAAGGTTTACGATGTCATCGTCACGTCCAAGGGCCAACGTGGTCGTTGTTCCCGGAGCTGTTGAGAAGATGTTCGCAACGTCTGGCTCGGCACCGAGATCAATATCAAGGTTCTGAGCTCCATTGTTACTGTTGATGTTGAGGATGTCAGACCCGGTCAACGTGTTGATCGAAGTGTCAATAATTGGTGCTGCAAAGATCGAGACGATGTCGCGTCCTTCAGTACCAATCAATTCAAGCGAATCGATTTGGCGAGTCGTACCAATAGCCTGGAACGGCGAGTTGATACCCGACGCACGCAATGTCAATCGCGTTGTGGCATCCGTTGCCCGAATGATTGCCGTATCATTGGTTCCGGATCCAGTATCTGCGACTGTCAGGCTACGACGTCCACGATCAGCAAACGAGAGATCGTAGCGATCATCGCCATCGGCTCCGTTGAGATTTGAATTGCGATAGTAATCCTCGCCAACGCGAATGAAGTCATCGCCTTCGTTTCCGTTAGCAAGCAGGAAGCCAACTTGCGAAGCTGAAACGAGATTGAATGTGTCATTTCCGACTCCACCAAAGAGCCTGACACTTCCAATGTTCTGCGCCCGATCAATAACGAATTCATCGTTGCCTTCGCTGCCGTTGATTTGCAGTGTGCCAACGCCATCGAACTGGACAACTTCAATGCGGTCATCGCCGTCCTGAGTCAGAATCGCAATCGTCTCGATCGTCGGTGCGAATGTCAGTCGATCATTCTGCAAATTGATTTCGGTTCCATCAAGGATCACGTTGTCACTGTTGTTGGTGAGGAACGTGTTGATTCGGTCAATCTCTCCATCGGTACCCGAGTCTTCGATTCGAAGATTTCGCGAATTGCCCGGATCCAGGAAGTAGACATAGCGATCACGACCGTTGGTTCCGTCAGCAAAGACGTCCCCCTGAGCGGTTGCGGTGATCCGGTGGAAGTCATTTCCTTCGCCGCCAAGAAGTTCCAGAGAGTTTTCAGCCAACAGGTTGAAGACAAGGAAGGCATCGTTGAGGGTATCAAGTCCGCGGATGGTGATGCCACCATTGCCGCCACTGAAGCTGCCGCCTGTTGCCGTATACTGGATTGTCGAATTGGCAGCGTTACGGATAAAGGTGTCTTCAATCACGACTGATGTAGGCGTGCCTTCGATTCGCTGGATATCCAATCTGTTAACACCAGTTCCGCCATCGATGAACAGGTCAGCGGCACCTGCATCAGGAGCCGTGTCGTGAATGATGAACTCATCGTTGCCAGCTCCTCCGAACAAATCGAAACCACGAGTGGCTGAATTGACAAAGAAGGTGTCATCGCCATCGAGAGCATCGACTTCAAGCGACTCGATGCCGATGATGTTGGCGTTGGTGGCATCAGCGACAATGAACTCGTTGCCGTTAATCAGGAAACTGTTCTCGTTGATTTCGAAAATGTCATCGCCATTGGTACCCGAAACGAGCAGCTGATCATTTTCAGCGTTGACACTGTCAATGATGGAAACAGAAGTGTCGCCGAAGACGTTCAGGACATCATACGTGTCGTCTCCGGCTCCACCGGCAAGAATCAATTGATCACTTGCCGAGCCAGTGACAATGAACGTGTCATCGCCCCCGAGAGCGTGAAGAGCGAGTGTCTCTACCGTCGGGTCAAAGTCAACCGTGCTCGATCCGACAGCATAGGAGACGCGTTCACCAGGCGAACTGTTGTTCACGTTGATTGTTTGAGCAGCATCGCTAAAGAACACATCCAGTCGATCAAGGGTTCCGTCTATATCGTCAACGGTTACGTCGCGATTAACGGCTCCACCAAGTTCAACCAGGAAGCTGTCGCTACCCAGTCCACCAGCGATGTTCACGTCACCTGCGGCTGCAGCTGCGATATCGATCGTGTCGTTTCCGCCAAGGGCCAGGATGTTCAGAAGTGTTTCTGCGCCAAGAGTGTTAACGCGGACGATGTCATTGAATACGTCTCCGCCAGCTCCTGAACTTCCGTTCAGTTCAATCTGTGAGAAGATTCCATCGGTGGCAAAGTAATCGATCGCTGCGATAGTTGCGCCAACGACCCGATTGTCTTCGATTTGAATTTCAGTGCCTGCAGCAGCTCCACCCAGAATGGCAGCGCGACTGATGAAGAGCTCGTTATTGCCCGTTCCACCGTCGATGAAGAGCTCGGTTGCTCCCGATGTGACCGTTGCATCAGTGACGAAGAACTGGTCGTTTCCATCTGAGCCCAGGTAGTTGAAGCCTTCTGTTGTTGAGTTGATGCGGAAAATGTCATCCGATCCCAGTCCGTCGAACGTGAATCCTTCGACACCAACAATCTCTCCACCACCAGGCGAAGTGAATGCAGCACCGTTGATAAAGATCGAGTCTGCATTGATGACAAACTCGTCCGAGGCTTCAGTTCCCGTAACGAGAAGTGTATCGTTCTCTGATCCAACACTGTCAAAAATCGCGATCTCTGATATCGCACCAGTGTTGAGAATGTCATAGATGTCGTCGCCCGCCTGGCCAAAGAGTTCTACCCGCGGATTCTGCGAAGAGACGATTGTGAAGCGGTCGTTGCCGCCGAGTCCTTCCAGAGCAAGTACTTCAATCGTTGGATCAATGTCGACAGAATCGGTTCCCAGACCCACAACACGTCCATCGAGCACGATTTCGTCTGCTTCCGTTGTATAGACGACTTCCGCACGATCGTTACCGAAGTTGGCGGCAGGATCGATCACCCGCACCAATCGAGTCTTGTCACCTTGAACTTCAACCCGGAAAGTGTCCGAGCCGGCTTCACCCAACAGATCGATGTTACCCTCAGCAGCACGTTGAACCAGGATTTCGTCGTTTCCACCACGAGCACCGATTTGCAAGGCAGTGGATGACAGCAAAGTCTGAACAACAAAGTTATCGGCAGCGTTGCTACCAAACAGGTTCAACAGGCTAATCTGGTCGTAGTTGACTGTAGCCAGAGTCACGCCTGCGACGGTTGCTTCATTCACAATCGCCTGGGTTCCGACAAACTCGTTACGTACGATGTTGAGTTCATCGGTTCCAGCACCGCCAATGATGTTGGTTTCGGTCTCGCCACTGGTGACGATCAAGTCGGTCACATTGAAAATGTCATTGCCAGCGGAGCCGAGGAAGCTCGCTACTGTCGTCGTGGAATCAATGTTGAAGGTGTCATTGCCACCGAGTCCATCGAGTGCAAAGTTCTCAACGCCGCTGAAGTTGGCGTCCGCCGTTGGATAGGCAACGCCGTTGAACAGGAAGTCACCATTTCCATCAACCTCAATAAGGTCATCACCTGCTGTGAATTCGACAACGAAGACATCTGATTCTGAGTCGACAGAGTCAGTAACGACAACATCAAAGACAGAAACCGAGTTCGTTTCGTATCGATCATCGCCCGCGCCACCAAGCAGTTCCGCAGTTCCGTTGATCGTGTTTTCAAAAATGAAGACATCATCAAAGGAGCGTCCGTAGGCTCTCAGGTCATTGCCCGCCGCCACACCAGTGACATCAATGACGTCAGCACGTGTGTCGCTTCCGAAGAATGAAACGCCAGTGCTTGTAGCTGTCTGGCTAAAGGTGCCGCCAGTCGCGACGAAGCTGATGTCGGCACTGGCTGCGTTGGCAATCGTGTTCTCACCGATGAAAACTGTCGAAGCTATGAGAGCATCATTTTGAGTCACGTTGAGCGAGTTGTCTCCTTCGCCACCGTCGATCAGCAATACAGATCCACCAGTCGTCTCGGTCGTTTCAATGACATTGAATGTGTCACTACCACGCTGTCCGAACAGGAAGAAATCACGTGTTGTAGAAGTGATGTCAAAGGTGTCATCGCCATCGAGTGCATCAATTGCAAATGTATCGATTCCCCAAACAGTCGATGCGATATCAAATGGAACTTCAATACCATTGATGGTGATTAGCGTCTCACCCACCTCGATCAGGTCCTCGCCATCAGTTCCTGTTGAAGTCAACTGATCGTTTTCTGATCCAACGGAATCTACAATCGTCACGCCCGGGAAGGAAGTCGCTGGCAAGTTGTAGACATCGTCACCGGTCTCGCCATGGAGAACCAGATTGCCAGTGACATTCTGCTCAACAACAAAGACATCGTTGCCGGCGCCGGCAAAAATCGGGAAGTCATAGTTCGAGGTTGGGATCTCGAATCGATCGTCGCCGCTACCGCTTTGGAACTCGATAAATCCACTGCCCAGAACACGGCCGCTGTTGATGTTGACCCCATTGCCACCATCAAATTGCCAAACTGTGTCACTGGAAGAGGTCACGGTGAGGGTGTCATTGCCGTCACCAACGAGAATGTAGGACCCGGCAATTTCAGGTGCATCGAGGTCAGGCACGTTGACGAAAAACTGATCAACTCCACCATTGCCATTGACTGTCAGTGTTCCGATTCCATCGGAGTCGTAAACTCCAACAGCCGTCCCATCGACAACGACCTCGATAATGTCGTCGCCAACCTGATTGATTTCAATGATGTTGTCGAGATTGGCAGGATCAACATCGATCACAGGATTGAAATCGCTTGGCCCGACCTGGGATACCTGAACGGCCCAGTTGTTGTCGTCGGCAACGAACTGTTGGAAAGTCCAAAAGCTGTTTGGATCGAATGGGTCATTGATGGTGGTTGTGTATCGACCAAAGAAGTGGTTTGGTAAACCACCACCAGGTACATCGATGAACGTAGCTTCACCCGCCCGGAGTTCAAATGGGTTATTGAATGCCAGTGGAGAATCGATGCCTGCCGAAGGTACACCAATGCTGACGTATGAACTTGGAAACAGATTCAGGCCAGTTGCCGTGTAGCCAATAGCCACTGTCCCGTTTGGACTGACGTCAATTGAAGGATCGATGAAGTCAATGTCGTCGGTTACTCCTCTGATAACGCCGCTATCGACCAGCAGAATTGGATTGCCTGTCACAGGATCAATTTCCGGAGTCGTGTCGACTTTGTACCAACGAAGAACCGCATTGGGGCCTTCTGCCTGGGTTCCATCAGCGAGTGTCACAACGTCACGCACCGAGTGAACGGCATACAGGAAGCGACCTTCCTGAACGACTGACGCATTGAAAAGGGCAGAGTCGCGGTCACGAATGATATCCGTGGGTTGGCGAACAACATCAGGTTCCCGATAGAAGTCGATCGGAATTCGCGTGATGGCTCCCTGAGCAAGATTCAGGTTGACGTTTGGCGTACCATCACGAGTGAACTCAGTGAGGATCAGTTCGTCGCCTTGTCGGCCTGGAGGGAATGTATCCTGGTCCGGCTCGCCATCAATTGCCAGTGAGAAAACAGACTGGGTTGAGGTCACTGGGAATGTCTGAGGGTCAATCGTGGTGTCGAGCCCGAACTGGATTTCAAATCCGATGTCTGTGTTGGCTATGCCACGTCCGATCTCTGCGCGGTTGGCTTCAATGTCGCCCCCGAACAGAGCGACTTGGGGCAAGCCGATTACAGCTGTGCCAATTGGCACTTCCCCGAATGGCGTGGCAACCAGTTCCTGTGCTGAGACCGTCAAGCCAACTTCGTCGATGGACAGGTTGACTCGCTCAGTGCGGAAGAAGAACTCAAGCATGCCGTTGTCGTCGGGAGTTCCGACATCCAGCTGAATCGAACTCGATTTCCACGAAAGAGTTGGATCAGGCGTATTCGATCCGGCGATGAAAACCCGATTTCCCTGGGCTCCTGGAAAATCAGCGTTGAGATCCTGATCGTCGACAGCGACCACATACCAGCGATCAAATCCCGAATCGAAAACGAGGCGCGGTTGCGTCAACGTAATGTCGTCGTCAAGATTCGCTCCGGCCCTGTTATTGAAGAAATCCTCCAACGTTCCCTGTTCGATCAGTGTTCCGTCATCTTTATCAAAGATCGAATAGCCGGTGTTGATGAACTGTACGATGTGGTTCTCACCGACAGCCGCAGAAATATTCGGAGGATTGGCATTGCTCGTTACAGCGGTGCCATCATTGACAGAGGTAAAGCTGAGGCCAACATCCGCCGACAGCAGATTCTTGGGCTCGAGGCTGTCGTAGTGATATCTGTCTTCCCTGGAACGTCGAACTGACTTGCTGGAAAGCACCTTGTTCAGGTTGGTTTTTGAAAATCGTGGGAAGGATATAAAGCGAGTGCTTTTTGTAGAACTCATTAGTCGTTCCTTGGTCGTTCAATAACTTGCCGACAGATATCGGCGTCGTGGATGAAACAGAATGGAAAATGGTGGCCGACCGAGGGAAATCAATTGCCGGTCGGGTTTTGGAAGACAAAGATCTGATTGCATTCTGTAAGAAGGCAGACAGAAATCGGATCACGTCGTCCATCTAAAGTAATTCAAGGCTTCAAAATCTGCAAAACACTCCTTGAAAAACGTCCAAAAACAGAAAATTTCCCTAACTGTCTGTCCGGTTATCACGCGCGGTCTCAGAGGCGCCAGATAGGTTGTAATTCCCGGTAGAAAGCAGCGTTTTTCAGACATTAAGATTGATAGCAGGTAGAAATTTGGACAACGCGAGCGACCAGAGCAAGCTGTGAAAAGCCATTCTTCAAGTTGAAATAACCCAGCCGAAGCTGGCAGCAATTCGAGCAAACTTCTCAAGGTTTCCTGGCGCTTGATGACTCCGGATTCCGTCAATCAGCCTGGAGGGACCGGCTAGGCATCAGTTGTCAGTGGTTGAATGTCGGAATCAGCATCTGCTTCGGTTTTGGCTTCTTCCTCATCCGTTTCTTCAATCGTGCGGTCGCCGTCTTCACGGGTTGCTTCAGGGAAAAACGACTGAAACAGGGTGTTGAGATCCTTGTAATGGTCTTTGGGATAGTGCAGCTCGCCGCCAGTCTTGCCAACCCAGCCAATCGCACATGCCAGCACGATCAGGGCAAGTTTCCACATGAACCCGTCGTCGGGGTCTTTGTTGCGCGAGTTGGCCGCGAATAGAGCCAATATGACGGCGAAAACTGTTGCTCCCAAGCCCGTGATCCGGTGCCAAAACATGGGGCTATTCTGATTCAGCACATCGGCTACCTCATCGACGGTACCGTAACCTTCGACTTCAGAGAAAAACCATCCGGAAACACACGCGAAAATCGCACCCAGAGCACCCAGCCACAGACAATAGTAAGCACAATCGCTCATCACGAAATTGCCACGAAGGCTCAGGAATGCGAAAAGTCCAGCTGCCAACAGCAGTCCGATCGGCAAATGAACCAGAGCCGGATGCAGTGAGCCAGCAGCCCGAAACGGAAGCTGTGAGTCCTCAGCATCTGGAAGCGGCACGTTTTCCCATTTGCTTTCCAGTTCATCAGGCCACTCGGCGCCTTCGTTGATCCATGCTTTGACCAAAGAAATCTGAGCCTCGGTAAGCGGCTTTGCAGTGCTACCGGGAGGCGGCATTAGCTCTTCGCTGTCATCGCTGACTAGCGAAGTGTAAAGCTGGCTGTCTTCGGCTGTTTCCTCGATGTACGAAATAGCATCGCCTTTCTGGTCGATTCGAAAGGCCTCTGGATCCTCCGCGCCGTGACAGGCAATGCAATGGTTTTCGAAGATCGGTTTAATGTCCGATTCGAAATTGACCTGGCCCCAAAGGGTCGAAGGACTCACGAAGATAGCAAAGACGATTAGCAAGCAAAGACGATGACTCATTGGCCAAATTCATCATGTGGGGAAGCGATAGTTATTTGGGAAGCCCGATCATTCTAGGCAATAACCGCTATTAATGCACGCTCATTGCCCGTTTTCCGACACAATTCGCTGTTCGAAAACGGGCATAATCATGATTTTTCCATCACCCATTCGGCCGGTTCGGGAAACTTTCATCATCGTCTCCACAATGGCTTCGACATCCTCGTCCTCGCACCAAATCGAAAGCTCAACTTTTGGAATGAACGCTCCCGAGTATTCGTTGTCGCGATATCGATCGAGGTAGTTTTTTTGCCGACCAAAGCCTTTCACTTCCCGAACCGCAATCTCATCAATCGGTAGCTCGGCAATCGCAGCGATTACTTTCTCGACGACGTATGGTTTGATGACAGCCAGAATTTGCTTCATCGAACCGTTGCCCAGGTCCAGTGCCGATCAGAAGTTGCGGTGACCGTTTCGGGATCAACGCCTGCGTTGGATACAAGTTCACGCATTTCTTCCAGCGACAGGGCAGCATGCAGGGATTCGCCGAACAGCCTGCGGGAGTATTCCGTTTCCTCCGCGGCGTATAAATCGACCAGGGAATCAACTTCGTTGGAAGAATCGGGTCGCATCAGGTCACGCACGAAGATCGCGCCTCCTTCTCTGGTGGTGCGAATCATTTCGGCAACGGTGCCGGCCGGTTCAGGAATGTGATGAATGATACTGTTGGAAATCACGGCATCGAACATTTCGTCTTCCAGGCCCGAATCCTTCGCGTCAATCTGTGCCAACTGGATTTGATCTCTCATGCAGGCGATGTCAACGTTTCGGATTGCGAGGTCCAGCATACTGACGGCCAAGTCGATAGCCATTACGCGAATCTCTGCGGATCTCTTGCAGAGTTCGATCGGAATCAATGCTGTCCCGGTTCCCACATCGAGAATGCCGCCAATGACCGATTCGTCTTCAAGGTCATCAAAGTCCGGATCTTCAGCGACTCGAAGACGCAGCTGGTTAGCCGTGGCGAAATGCAGAAACTCATCGACAAAGCGAACGTTGACTGCACTGTGATCCATCCTGTCGTACTCGAGTGCATCCTGCTCCGAGTCCATGACTTCGGGTTCAAGGGTTCGGTTGAGCATGGAGTTTCCGTTGGAGGGTTTGAAAAGTGCGGACATGATACTTGATTCTGCAGTTCAGGTATCAACGGCGGAGTGTGCCAATTTGCCATCACGATCGGAAACAGGAAAGTTGCTAGCCTAAAAAACGACCAAAAGCGCCCAGTTTTTCGGCGTGGGAAAACCAGTTGATGGAATTGCTCAAGAATCCGGACAACCCGGACGATCCATAAATACTGTGCAATCGGTATATCTTCACGTGCCGATGTTTGAACTCAGGATATGTAAATAATGAGCGGAAGTGCAGTACGCAATTTGACCGGATTGACGCTCGTTTTTGGCGGTGTTTGTCTATTTGCGTTCATCTTCAATGGGTCGTTCTCTGGCAATGCCAGAAACAAAACCAATTACCTCACATTCTCGAAATTCGACGCCAATTCGGGGCGGGTATCGCGACTGTATTCCGGCACTGCATTGCCCGAGTGGCATCAACCAGAACCAGTCAACACAGACGGGCTCGAAGCAGCCAGCGACACCGAAACAAAACTTCCATATTACGGCGAGACTGCTGCTGCATCGTTTGCACAGTCTCCTCCCAATTGGTCTGAGAGCTTGAACTCCAGCGGCCCGGTTAGCTTTCAATCGCTACCAGCGATGAATTCACAACCTGAAAGGATCGTTGACGAAAGTTCCCGGATTTCGAACAGCGTTTATCTCACGGATCAGCCGGCAACAGAGTCGGCCCCCGATCCCAAAGTGATCGCGGCTTCCTATGAAAATTTACCCAATTTGGAACCTGTCGCCGATCCTGTCGAAG
Source organism: uncultured Pirellulaceae bacterium (assembly GCA_964446085.1). Classification (GTDB taxonomy): domain Bacteria; phylum Planctomycetota; class Planctomycetia; order Pirellulales; family Pirellulaceae; genus Mariniblastus. The sequence continues at coordinate 29,142 of CAYUNP010000001.1, read as the reverse complement.
ACAAATTCGATCTACAGCGCTCGCCAGCAAAATCGTTAAATTCAGTGGCGCCTGAAACTCCTGTTACAGAACAGCTTCAACTTCCAATGTTGACCAGTCTGCCAGATGTCGAAGCCAGCGCCGTGACCCGGATTGAGTACGGAAAATCATTGGCACGGCGGGGCGCTTTTTTTGCCGCCCGGGAAGAATTTCTCAACGCGCTTTATATGGTGGCTGAAGCCCACGATCGCCAGTCCAACGGATCGCAATACTCGCAGCGGTTAAAAGCCGGACTCCGTGCGCTGGAAGATGTCCGTGCGTTTGGGAAAGTAACCAGAGACAAGGATACACCTCAAACGCGGCAGTTTGTTTTGGCAACTCTGCAAACGAAGCTCATTGCCCCGAATGAAGTTGGGCAATATTCACGAAACCAAATGATTGAAATCTTCTGTCGATATGCGGCGCTGCAGATTTCCCAGTCGCTTGGGAACTCACCGGCGGCAAGCGATAGCCTGTTTGGTTGTGGAAAATTGCTGGCCGCCGAAACGAAACTGCAAGGGGCACAGGAAGCCATCAACGCGCAAGCCTCCTGGGCCTTTTTCTGGTCGGCGGCAACGGTGAATCCGATGAATCATGAAAGTACAAATGAACTGGGTGTGCTGCTTTTGAAATCAGGTCGTCTGGTGAAAGCAAAAGAGATGTTTTTGCAATCGCTCCAGGGCTCAAATTCACCTGTGTACTGGAACAACCTGGCCGAGACTCATCGTCGCATTGCCGAGGTGCCACAGCACATTCATGAAAGAAACTCCCAGTTGAGTTTTGCAAATCGAGCGGCTCAGTCAGCCACGGTTGCTGCCAACCAGGTATCGGCCAGATCGGCCGGACAGGAAGCCAAATACTGGGTGAATTCACAGCAATTTCGCGATCAAGCGGCAATGCCTGAGTCACAACTCGGCGCGGCTCCATCATCAATCGATCTCCCCCATTCAACCGCTCCTGCAGCGGACGCCAACACCGAAAATGGTGACGGCGGGATCCTGACCAAGTTGAAGAAGTGGTTTTAAAGATGAGTATTTCAAATCAAAAAACCTGTTTGTTATGGCGTGCGGGATTTTCTGTTGTGCTTGTCCTGGCGGTCTTGCTGACCAACAGAAATGCAGCAGCGCAGCAGAGCGCACTTTGGTCAGGATTTGAAGGCGAAGCGGCTCAGTCTGTGACGGTTCCAGGGTTCGATTCTCTGGCGCAACAACCGGTTGAGCAGGTATACGGTTCTCATTTGAATCTGCCACAGTTTGCTGACCAACTGGAACATTCTGGCGTCTTTCAATCTGCTCCACCACAAGTTTACCAGTCCCAGTTTGGTGATGTTCATCAATCAGCTCCCCAGTCGTTTCCAGTACAGCATTCGCAAGTCAGTCAGTGCGGCCCAACGGGTTGCGGAAACCGGTTTTGTTTGGGATGTCGCAACAGATCCAACGGATGGGAAAGCTATGGTCCCGGGCAGCACCTTGGACTCCCCAGAACGCCAACGGTAAATGACTATCGTTTGCGGGTGAATGACGAAATCGAATTTGTGTTTCAGGCCAATCGCATACAGTCACCTCAACAGTATCGACTTACGATTGGCGACACGGTTCGTGTCGTTTCCGCTGCGGATGAAAGGCTCAACGCGTCGTCACTGGAAAGCGGAGTTTCCATCATGTCTGATGGCACGATTTCCCTCGACATCATTGGACCCGTGTTTGCAGCCAACCGAACCATCAGCGAATTGCAGGAAGAACTCAACAGAAGATACGAAGAGTTTGTTTCCAATCCCAGTATCACCATTACGGGCATCAGCACCGATACGAGACTGAGGGATTTTTTGAACTCAGTCGATGCCAGAGCTGGCGCCGGAGGGCAGTCGCGAACGGCACGCGTAACTCGTGACGGCACGCTCAGATTGCCACTCATTGGCGCGGTTCGTGTCGTAGGGTTGACGCTTGATGAACTGGAGCGGGAAGTCAACAGTCGGTTCAACTTGCAAGTGCCCGGCGTTCGCGTTTCAGTCGTCCTGTCAGAGCAGGCTCCACAGTTCATCTACGTGTTGGGAGAAGTGCTTGAACCGGGTCAATTCGAATTGAATGGACCCACGACGGTGACTCAGGCGCTTGCCCTGGCAGGCGGTTGGAGAAATGGTGGCAAGCTAAATGAGATCATCGTTTTTCGCCGTGACCAGGACTGGCGACTGATGGGATTACGAGTGAACCTGAGAGAGGGCTTCACCGCACGGGGTCCATTGCAATCGGACGATGTCTGGCTTCGCGACTCTGATGTCGTGCTGATTCCCAAGCGTCCCATCGTTCATCTGGCCGACGCCATTGAACTGTACTTTACGCGCACGCTTTACGCACTATTCCCAAGCGAGCTGGGTGTCTTCGATGCTCAGACAGTAAACACCAATTAGGGTGCGTTTGCTATCATCGCACCTGCGGTCTGTGCGATGGTTCAAATTAAGAGTCCATCTTTCAAATCAGCCTGCTGACAAAGGCGATTTTGCCTTCTACAATCGTTATACCTCGCAGCATTGGTATAATCTCTCTTATAAAAGCCAGGCAAAATCGCAACTTCCTGACCTGAGGAAGAGCTTTTGACTAGCATGAAGGACTTAGTGCGTAAACGGAATTGGCGGGGTGCTGAATTCAGTGTTTTCTGAAACCCCCCTCCGCGCCAGGAACTCCTCCAGTCTGATCTTTCCCATGCCGCTTGAATTTCCCTCAATCCAATCGTTGCTCATGGCTCCTTTGAAGCATAAATTCAAAGCAGCCCTGGCGTTTATATTACCACTTGTACTTGCAACACTTGCGATTTCGTTTTTGCCCAAAGCTTATCGTTCCGACGCAATGATCTTTGTACGGTTGGGCCGCGAATCAGTTTCGCTTGATCCGACTGCCACGACCGGAAGTACGATTTCGGTTTTGGAATCACGTGAAAACGAAGTCAACTCGATTCGCGACATGCTGTACAGCGGTGGTCTGATAGAAAAGGTCGTTGATCGAATTGGTCCAGAGGTTGTGCTGGGCGACGAACCCCTCGGAGAGATTCCCGAAGATTTTCCGGAAGCTCCTGAAACGGACATCAAAAACTCACCACGGCAAAAAGCAATCAAATTTCTCGGAAAGAAGTTGACCGTCATTGCGGCAAGAAAGTCCAGCGTTCTGGTACCGACGTGTGAAGCCGCATCGCCCAAACTGGCCCAGAAAATTCTGGAAGTCTACCTGGATGCCTACAAGCAGATGCACTCGATGGCGCACCAAACCCCAAAGAGCAATGAGTTTTTTGGTCAACAGGCAGAACTGCTGCAAGAGCAATGGCAAACTTCGATGGACAAGTTACGTTCTGCCAAGGAAGCTGCTGATATCGTTTCAATCGAAGGCATGCAGGAAAACCTGAAAGATCAAACCAACTTGACACAAACAAGGTTGATGAATGTTGAAGCCGAGTTGATGGCTACCGACGCCCGGCAGAAGACTTTGCAGAAGATGTCCAGCCAACCCATGAACGCCCGCGGCACCCGCGAGGATCTTCAGATTGCAACGGCCAGTCTGGCTTCGCTGACTGCAGAGCGTGACACTTTGAAAACTCAAATCGGAGAGCTACTGGAGCGAGGTGCAAAACTTAATCGCGATGAAGTCACGATCCGACAGTTGGAAGAACAGGTCTCCGTTGCCAAAACAAATTTCGCCCAATATCAGGAACTGTACGAGCAAACCCGGATCGAAGAGGCTCTGTTGTCCAACAAATTCACTAACGTGCGAATCGTTCAGGACCCAAGCTTTGTCCCCAAACAGGTTAGTCCCAAAAGATCAATTATCGCCGCAGTCGGTTTGTTCGCCGGCATAACGGGAGCCATTCTGCTTCCCGCGCTGTTAGAGATCTTTTTGCGTAACAATCCTTTCAGGCCAACGTCGTCAGGACGGCGAGTCATTGAGTCGGAACCTGCAGATGTCTCGATCGCCTCCCAGGGATCGCTGATCTAGTGCTGCGAAAGTTTTTCGGGCACAACAATATTCTTGCCATTGGCTGTATCAGGTTTGGAAATGGAGACTACTAGTATCGATACAGTTGCTGCACCAAGGAATTGGAAGAGCCTGCTGTTGGAACACAAGGATGCTTTGCTATGCCTGGTTGATCAGGGGGTAGTTAGTGCGGCGGGCTTTGGAACCAGTGTGCTCATCGGAAGGCATGCGCCGTCGGAGTTGGGGGTCTACTTCATCGCCCTCTCGATTGTTCTGTTTATCCGCGGCTTCCAGGAGCAGATGATTTCGGTCCCCTACACGATCTATCACCATCAGTACAAGGACACGCTTGCCTCGTATCGGGGCAGTTGTCTGATTCAGCAGTCGGGACTGGTCTCAGTCTGTCTGGTTTTCCTGGTTGGGATGTTGATTGCGGCATCAACCGGTTGGTTGAAGTCTGATTTGGTTTCGCCGTTGATCGTGCTGCTGTTTCTGATGCCCGCGCTAATGATGCGCGAAGTGATCCGTCAGTACTGCTTTACTCACCATGAAAATTTAAGCGTTCTGGCAATTGACTCCGGCATCACGGTGCTGCAAATCTGCGCTCTGGTTGTCCTTGGCTATTTCAATTTGCTTTCGGGAGCCAGTGCCTGGGCGGTAATTGGATTGGCCTGCGCGATTACACTTGGCGTCTGGTATTTCCAGAATCGGCCTGGGATAAAATTCGCCACCGAACGCTGGCGAGCTGACTGGAACCAGAACTGGTCGTTTGGTAAATGGGCCGTTGGAGGGCAACTGGTCGGTTCGTTACCTACTTATATCTTGCCCTTTATCCTCGCGGAATCAGCTGGAACTGCGGATACAGGATTGTTTGCTGCAGCGATGACGCTGGTAGGAATCGCCAACATCTTCAAGATGGGAATTGCCAATTTCCTGACGCCCAAAGCTGCACAGGTCTATGTCGATCATGGCGCGCCGGGGTTGAAGCGGGTGCTGCTGCAAATGGCGCTGATATTTCTGGTTTTCATTGGTGGCTTCGCGCTCGTGTTGGCGCTTGCTGGCGGTTGGATTGCCGTGGTCGTGTACGACTCCAGATACACTGGTTTACAGGCAGCCATGGGGTTGCTGGCGCTTGCCCAGCTTTGCGAAGGTTTGGCAATTGTTGCCAGTAACGGCCTGTATGTGTTGGGACGTATCAAGGCCAATTTCTGGGTCGATGTGATTTTGATGATCGTCGTCATTACAGCCGCCGTCCTGTTGGTTAATCCGTTAGGCGTGATGGGAGCGGTCTGGACGTCGCTGATTGGAACTGTTGTCAGTGCCACGCTGCGTTTCGCTCTGCTGCTTGTTTTTCTCCATCGTGATACCGCTGTTGGGGAAGCCAATGCTGCCTGACAATGATATGCAGAAAAACCTGGTTTGGGCGGGAGGTATTCTTTACCTTGCCGGACTTTTGTTTTGCGTTTTCTTCATCGCTGAACACGATATCAAGATGTCGACGGTCAAGGGCTTTGTGCAGGATATCGAGGACCAGGAAAGCTGGGCATCGGGTGGCAACTCGCTGCGTCGATTGGCGTTTATATCCTGTGCGGCGTCTGGAATTTTGGGGCTGATTCTGGGGCGTGGCAAGCGTTTTAGCTGGAACTTTCCAATGGTTCTGCTCGCGATTTATCTTTGTTGGACTGGAGCGAGTGTTGTTTGGTCGATCGATCCTGGAGCGACCATGCGTCGGTACATCGTGATGATGTTCTGTGTCGTTGGCTGTATTGGATTTACCCGTTTATTGACCATGGAGCAGGTTTTGGTCGCGACGATCATTACCGTGTTCGGTTGGCTATTCGTTGGTTTGGCAGCCGAAATTGCCTTTGGTTCTTTCCTCCCACATACAGGAGACCATCGGTTTGCTGGAACGGTTCATCCGAATCTGCAGGCGGCCAACCTTTCGATGCTGAGTATTGCTGCGTTCACGATGGCAGCACTGAGGCCAAAACTCAGTTGGCTGTTTTATGGCATTATGGCATTCGCGTTCCTGTTTCTTCTGCTGACCAAATGCAGGACCGCGACGGGTGTTTTGCCGGTGTCCCTGATGTTTGTATGGATTGCCACCCAGCCAGTAAAGAATGTTGCACTCGGATCGTTGGTTGGATTCTGGGTTTTCTCCACTCTTGTTTTTGCGTTTTTGGTGACTGGTTTCGACCCGATTGCTGAATACAGCGATGTTTTGCTGTTGGGCAGAGGCGAAGAAACGGGTTCATCGTTGACCGGACGGTTGCCACTCTGGAACCAGCTCTCTGGCTATATTGTCTCGCGTCCATTGCATGGATTTGGATTCGGAGCATTCTGGACTCCGCGTCATATTTACGATGTTGCCATCGGGCAGGAGTGGGTCATCAGTGAGGCACACTCGTCTTACGTTGACACAACGCTGCAAACAGGATTGATCGGAGCGATACTGATGGTCGCGGTGGCAGTTTCCACTTTACTTTATGCGATGGTCAGTTACCGTCGCACCAGAGAGCCAGAGTTTATGTTCATTATTGGCGGAGTGGTGTTTTGCATCTTCCGCGGCTTTACCGAGTCCGGGTTGAGTGGCCCGGGCGGATTTACCAGCCCCTTGTTCCTGGTCATGAGCGCTCATGCGTGGAATGCTCACCGTCGTAGCGACATGAGCAGTTCCGCTGAGGACCCAGTGTCGGAACCTAACCCATCGTATTCATCCGGAGTTTCACATGAGTAGCCCTGACGTTTCTGTCGTCCTATGTTCCTATAACCGGGCGGAGTCTCTGCGCGGCGCATTGGAATCCTTGACGTCCCTGAAAACTGACGGATTCAGCTACGAAGTAGTCGTTGTTGATAATGCATCTACCGATCACACGGCCGAAGTGGTTCAGCAGGCGATTGAATCCTCGTCCTGTTCCGTTCGATACGTTTTTGAAAAACAGCCGGGCGTCTCGTTCGCGCGAAACACCGGAGTTCGTGAAGGCAAAGGTGACTGGTTTTACTTCTTTGATGATGACGAGTTGGCCGAACCGGAATTGCTCATTGAGATGCTCAAGGGGCTCAAAGAGAACAATATGAAATGCGCCGGCGGAGGTATCAAGCTGCGTTTCGTGGTCGAGGATGGCGGAGAAGAGGTTGAAGAAAAACGCAATCTGAAACCATGGGTTCGCGTCATGTTGAACTGCTCCGAGGATACGGGCCCGTTTTACGATCGCAAAAACACTCCCGGAACCGGCAACATGATTGTGCACCGGGAGATCTTCGACAAGATCGGATTGTTCCGTACGGACCTGGTCGAAGGTGGCGAAGACACAGACCTGTTTCATCGAATGCGCGCCATGGGCTACGAAGCCTGTCATGTCCCCAAGGCCATCGTGCATCATCGTGTCCCCGAATTTCGACTGGAACCCAAATTTATGAGGCTGGCCTCACTGAGGATGGGAAGTCACGTCGCAAGGCGCGAGTACGAAGAGTTCGGCACCTTTATGTTTTCACTGCGTATCATTGCGAGGGCCGTTCAGGCGTATCTGGTACACGGTTCCCGCCTGTTGTTTGCGCTCCTGGGCGGCGACAAAGAAGCCATCCTGGAACGCAAGTGTAAGTGGTGGTTAGGGCAGGGCTATTTGAGTGCTGCAATCAAATTTCTGATCTACAAAGACAAGGCTTCCAGCACATTGGAGTTTCGTAGCGAGCGAAAGCCGGTGGCGCCGTCATGAATCCGCGGTCGCACGGAACCGGAAACTAACGGACAAAACGATTTCGCCTGAGTTGGGAGAACTTTCAAACTTAAAACTTTTGTTTGCAATTACATCGACTAGAATTGATCGCTTGGGAGAGAAGCGTTTGGGATGTGAATTCCTGACGGAAAGTGATGGCGTTTAATGTTCGGCATTCGGGAAAGAGATGTCGAATTGCTGCAGCTGCTTTGATCACAATTATTATTGGAATTGCCAGATTCCAATCCACGAATGTTCCTTGCAAAGGGCGCATTCCTGCCTAAAATTTTCCAACCCATCTTCGACTTGACACACCAACCATGATTTCGATCATTCTCATCCTGTTGTGCATCCCTGTCCTCATCCCCGTGGCCATGTTTTCGCTGCAGTGTTTTCTTTCCTTCCTGCCAGCGACCAGGAACAGTCAGGCATCCGAGGTCGGCAGTCGGCCCCGGTTGGCGACGCTGATTCCCGCACATAATGAAGCTGACGGAATTTCAAACACATTGCACGATGTGCTTGGCCAAAAAGGTGAAGGGGATCGTGTGCTGGTCATTGCCGACAATTGCACTGACGACACCGCTGAAGTGTCCAGAAAGCATGGCGTTGAAGCCACTGTTCGCAACAATCCGGATCTGCGAGGCAAGTCTTATGCTTTGAAACATGGTTTGGCTGTACTCGCCGACGACCCGCCTGACGTGGTGATTGTCGTCGATGCGGATTGTCGCTTGTCTCCGAACGCCCTGGAGGACTTGGGCGCGATGGCTGCTGCAACAAATCGCCCAGTTCAGGGGTCTTACATTTTTGGCGGCAGGGAAGGAAGTGCCGCCAGTAATCTCGCGTCGTCACTAACGCTCCGATTTAAAAATCATATACGCCCTCTGGGATCGTCAAGAATCGGAATGCCCTGTCAGTTGACTGGCAGCGGAATGGCATTCCCTTGGCACGTTTTTCAAAAAGTCGATGTTGCCAATGGCGCCCTTGCAGAAGATACAGAATTGGGCGCCTGTATGGTCCTTTCAGGTTACCCGCCCGTCTATTGTGCCGAAGCCAAAATCGACGGAAGTGTACCCAAGGCATGGGGTACCCATGTTCAGCAACGCCGCCGCTGGGAGCAAGGTTACCTGCAAACAATTTTTGCCAATGCCCCCAGAACTTTTTTGAAGTCGATCACCAATGCCAATCCGTCGCTGCTTTGGAGTGCTCTCGATTTATGTATCCCGCCACTGGCTTTGCTTGGTTTGGCCTGGTTCGTTTTGTTTTGCGTTTCGGCAGCAACCGGTTTGATGGGGGGGGGCTGGGTCCCGCTGTACATGCTTTCCATTGGTGCGGTCTTGATGGGCTCCAGCATTGTGCTTGGCTGGTTCATTCATTGCCGCAAGGAAGTCGGACTCAAGAGTCTGGTTTCAATTCCCTGGTTTGTTATTCGAAAAGTGTCGATTTACACTTCGTTGCTTTTCAATCGAGAGAAAGAATGGGTCAGGACTGAAAGGGATTAGATCCCTGGTTTCCTTCCTTTTGAATCGTTGTCCCCTTTCATTTTTAAGAATTGTGAACTGACACTTATATGACACGGATATCAAAACCTGTGCAGTCGCCCCCTCCTACTCTTGCTCCCGTAATCGCAACCCCGGAAGAAGCCGTTGCTCCTTTTTCGGCGGTCCAATTGCGCGGGATGTTGATTCACAACGTCACCAGAACACAGACTATCAGTCATATCATTTCCAGTGCCAGCAAAGGCATCGGTGGATGGGTTGTTACGCCCAATCTTGATATCCTGCGTCGATTCAAAAACTCGGTTTCATTTCGCAACCTGGTGGCGACATCGTCTTTGAATGTTGCAGACGGGATGCCATTGGTTTGGGCCAGTCGCGTTAAAGGGCAACCTTTGCTGGAACGTGTAAATGGTACAGACCTGATGGTTGGTGTCTGTGAAGCTGCTGCCAAGTCGGGTAACTCCGTATTTTTGCTCGGTGGAAATCCGGGCTCGGCAGAGAAAACGGCTGAGAAAATGATGGCAGATTTCGCGGAGCTCAAGGTCGCAGGCTGTTTGTGCCCAGAATTCGGTTTTGAATCTGATCTTCCCGCGATTGAGGAAATCGCAGAGCATCTTTCTGTGGCCAGTCCGGATATCGTTTTTGTTGGACTGGGGTCGCCCAAACAGGACGTGCTGATCAACATGCTGCGACTGCAGTTTCCTCACATCTGGTGGTTGGGGGTTGGCGTCAGTTTCAGTTTCCTGGCTGACGAGTTGATTCGTGCCCCCGAGTGGGCCAAGAAGAACGGACTGGAGTGGCTCTATCGGCTCTTTGCTGAGCCACGCCGATTGGCAAAGCGATATCTGTTGCAGGGGATTCCGTTCTTCGCAACAACACTGCTGGTCTCTGCTTATGAGAGAGTGTTTGGAGCGGAAAAAAAACAGCCACCCACGCAGAACTTCGAGCCAGTCTCGGACCGGCAGATTTTGCCTGAATGATCCTGGGCCAATCCGCCCGTTTCCGATCTGAATCCGGGCTTTTTCCGGTGATGCGGCCTGTGATGGTTTTTAGGGTTTGAGCGCCCTGCCCATTTGCTAAAAAGACCAATATCAAGTTTGGTAATTCAGCTTACCAATTAGACTGGATTCCTGATAATTGGTGCTTCCTGATTACTTTTTTGGCCGTCTATCATTTTCGATGCAATGACAAAACTGGCTTTAATTCAGCCGACCAAAGTGAAGCATTGGGCGCCCAGGTTTCTGGCCAGGATCAAGAGCGAATTGTCCCAACCGGGTTTCGATTCGAGCTTCCAGATTGTAGACCGGCCCCAGGATGCAGATGCGGTTCTGTATGTGGATTCTGCATTCCATAAATCTGCCAAAGATCTTCCTGTCTATCAAAAACTGCTTGAATGGGCGGCTGAAAATGGCAAGTCTGCATTTGTTCTGAGCTTTGAAGATCGACCGTTGGCCGCGCTTCCGGGAATATATTCATCTGTTGAATCCAGGAGATTCGATCCTTCGCTACATCTGTCATGGCCTCACCTGGAAGCTCCCAATAAAAGAGTCGAATGTGCTTCGCAGAAGTCGCATCAACAGGCTTCCCGTTTGTTTACGTTCGCTGGATCCTGTTCTCACCGAATACGCCGAAAACTGTTTTCAATCTACGGTTCTGGCGTTCAGGAGGATTGGAAGGTTGTAGAAGTAAACCGGTGGTACAACCACACCCAGGACGAACAGTTGGCCTACATCGATGATATTCTCGATAGTCGGTTTGTGCTTTGTCCGCGAGGCATCGCTTCCTATTCGCATCGGATTCTTGAGACGATGTTGCTTGAGCGCATTCCGGTCATCATTGCCGATGATTGGGTTCCATTCTCTTTTCCGGAACGGGATTACTTCATTAGAATCGCGGAAAAGGATGTGGGGAATGTTGTCCAACGTCTCCAACAGGAACTTGCGAATTACGATTTCTATCTTTCGAATTTACGCCAAATCAACTCGAAGTGGTTTGCAAAACAAACCCGCTACCGAAACATTGTCGAGCACTTTTTGAAGTTCCATCGCGAACGTCAAGACGAGCATGATCCGAGGACACTGTTGGAGCGTCTCAAGAGTCACGGATTTCGTAGAAGCAACGGTTTGCTTTCATACCAGCAAATCCTGGAATCTGCGAATGCCATTCCTCGCCGCGGAAAGAGGGTCCTGAAGAAAATCTTCTCACAGGACTTCAGAAAAAAACCTGCTGAATCCGGGAATGATACGCCCAAAAACACCGAGCCACGCCCGGGGTAATTCGCTTGGGCCAGACTATCTACGGCAAGCAGCCATGAAGCGCGGGCTGCGCAAAAAGAATCAGATAGAAACTTGCCACAACAAGTCTATTTTTTCTTCTCAACATGCATCGTGCGTCGACGCAAGCGAGGGCTGTACTTTTTGAGGCGTAGCTTCTCACCGCCGGACTTGCGACGCAGAGAATAGTTGTAATCACCGGTCTCTTCGCATACGAGGTGAACCACTTCGAGTTTCTTTTTGCGACCGCCAGATTTCTTTGCCATTGTTGTACCCTGCCATGAGGGAGCTTGTCTTGAGGATTATTTCGAGCGGCGGATTGTACCAAAGCGAGATCAGCCCGTTAAGGCGATAAAACCTGAAAAAACGAGGATTGCCGCGGATTCCAGGTCCGATCCCGGCAAAATCGACATTCCGGGGCTGGATAGCGTATCGATCGGAGAATCGGTCTCTGTGGCAATAGTGAATCAGCCAGTCTTGTGGCAGATTTGCCTATTTTATGGACTCTGGTAGCAGCGCCATGACCCGAGTCCATCCCAGGCTCTTTGCCAATGCGAAGGGAGTCATGCCGTTGGGAGCAGCTTCGGCTGGGTTGGCTCCATGTTTCAAACAGACTTCAACGCCGGCAGCTGATCCGGCGAGTGCCAGTTGGTGCAGCATGTTGTAGCCATGTTGATCGGTTTGGGTCAGAAATTGAGGATCTTCCGCGATCGCTTCGTCCAGAGAGCTACGCATGTTGTCGGACATCGGATGTTCGAACTGGGCGACTTTTTGAAAATCCTGTTGCGTCTGTTTGCTCTTTTTGAACCAGCCCTTTTTGGGTTCTTCCTCGCCAATGTATCCAGCGGGCACCACATTCACAATTCCAGGGTCACCAAAATCAAATCCCCAGGCATCATCGTGTTGTTTTCGTTCCCCTTTGGGCATCTTTGACCGCATGGCATCCACGGTAAAGCCACCGTAAACCTGGCCAAGCTGAGAGTACATCCAGTCGTACATCTGTTTGCCCGAGACGGTGACACGATCTCCTTCCTTGACCGAGACCAGCGAGTGGGGCGAGTTGATCAATGTGCCAGAAATTTCTTTTCCATTGAAGTCCACGTCCAGCAACCACATGTATTCAACTTCCAACGCATCGGGGTCGGTCGAGCGAACTTCCGGTGGATCGCTAAATTTCGCTTTTACGGCTGCCAGTTCCAATCCGGGAACGATTCGTCGTCGCTCCCAGGCAAGCTCACGATACAGGTATCGAAATGTCTTTCTTGCTTTTGCAGCTGCAGCTTCCAGTTCAGGATCTTCTGCAGCAACACCAAAAACGTTTTCGCTAATTCTGGCCATCATTATCTCCGGGTAAATTGTCAAGCCAGTTTCGAACAGGCAACATGGCTGTCGCGAATCCTGAAGTCCTGCCGGGTTAAGACACTGGTCCTGAACAAGAAAGTTATAACGCAGAACAATCGGACGATCCAGTTTCTGAATCACGCTTCAGGCGTAAATCCTGTTTCGAATACAGGAGCACCAGGCGCCTTGTCGCTCACCTGCGCCAAACAGTGTTGACGTGCAATGATCATGGATACTTCGAAGCGATTCTTGCTGTCTACTTGCGCTGCTCAAGCAGGAAGTTCCTGGGTGTGCTTTACCTCAGGTCAATGAATGGCCAGCGGAGATGGTGTAGAAAAATGCAATCCAGGCACCGCAATGGTTGAAGATGGCGGCAGAGTTTGAATACCAGGAGGCTATCCAAATTCTCGAATCTGTCGATGGACACGATGCAATGAGTCCCCTGAAATCTTCAGGCTCAGCAGGCATGTTTGTCCAGGCTGGTATGTTGTCTTCGCTCGCCGACGAAACGTCTACGGGGCTGGATCAGTCAGCGGACGGCTATCGGTGCCGTTGTATTTTGAGATTGGCGAAGGGCGTCCATAGTAGAATCCCTGTCCCAACTGGAATCCCATTTCAACAAGGATTTCGTGACACTCTTTGGTCTCGACACCTTCTGCCAGGGTCTTGATGCCCAGGCTGTTGACCATGTTGGCGAACAGGGCAACTAGTTCCTGACGTCGCTTGGGAGCCATTTCGATGTTCTTGGTCAGCTTCATGTCGAACTTCAGGAAGTCAGGTCGCACTTCTCCCAACTCAACAAGTCGTGCACGACCAACGCCGAAGTCGTCGAAGGCCAGCATGATGTCAACATCAGCAAGAAAAGCACAGAGTTCACGCATCATGGTCAGATTCGTCGATGCGGCCTCATGGATCTCAAGCGTGATCGCCTGTTCAGGAGCCGCTTCACGAAGCGTTGTGAGTGACTCATAAAACTCAGGACGATCGAGTTCTTTTGGATGTGTGTTTACGAAGAGGTTCATCTCGGGACCGAACGCCGTGCCAATTTCGACACCACGATGACGGAAGGCTTCGCTCAGCTGAGCTTCCATGTTCAATTGAGAGGCCGCAGTGAACATCTCGTGTGGAGAGTTGAGGCCAAACAGGCGACTTCTTCCAAGTACTTCGTAGCCAATTCGCTGTTGATCTTTCAGGGTAACGATCGGCTGAAAATGCGGGTAGAGCCCACCATCACTAATAAGTCGCTCAAACTGGATAATCGCCAGAGCCTGATCGCAAACATCGCCTTCAGCAATCGTGTTGCCGACTGACTCAGTGTTGTCAGATCCGACGCGGAAAACGATCGTTGCGAACTGGATGATGTCATCATCATTAATGACCCGTTCACCATCGATTGCTTCACCATTGATGTAGGTGCCGTTGGTGCTGCCCAGGTCTCTGAGGACCAGAGTGCCATCTGGGCGGAATGTCAATTCAGCATGATTCTTCGATATACAGCCCGTTGGAAGGCAAAGCGAAGAATCCGACTGTCGCCCAATTGTGAATGGGTCAGAGTGAATCGGAAACTTGCGTATCGGATCTGAATCGCTAACTTGTCCGGACAAAAACCGACAGGAAAATGGATCTGCGGTTTCGTCGAATGTGTTTAGTTGTTCGTTTGTTGTCATGGTTCTTGGGTGGGGAAAGAGAACTCTTGCCGAAGTTTTTTAGCTTTCGTTTTGGACTCTGTTGCCCTTATTCCCCAGGAATTCAAGTTTCTCTGAATTTATGATTACTGGTTGCGATCTCCCTTGAGGCGCCTTTTCCGGTTGTGACAGTTGTCAGGCCATTGTGCGTGAATGGTGATTTGGAATCCATAAAACGCGTTTTCTGAATTGCATCGCCCTAACGCGAACCTAGGGTTTTGGACATTGAATACCCTGTTTTGCGAGAATTCCGCAACCATGTCCGAAACAATTAATAGCGCAGCACTCAGTAACAGCCTTCTGGCTACGATTATGGCCGACGAGTCATTTCGTCCCAGTGAGCCGTCTTCACTTTCAGATACCGGGCTGCCGATATCGCTGATCGAATCCCTGATCGTTAAGCGTCTCTCGAACATTGGGGTCAGCAGCGGTCGGCAGCTGGCCAACGATCTTTGCCTTCCGTTTACGATTCTGGAAGAGCTGTTTCAAACGCTGCGTGTGCGAAAATTTATCGTTCACAAAGGTTCGGCTCCACTCAATGACTACAACTATTCATTGACTGAGCAAGGTCGTGATCGGGCAATTATCTACAACCAGTCATGTTCCTACGTTGGACCGGCACCTGTTCCCTTGATGGATTACGTGCTCAGTGTTGAGGCACAGACTATTCGTGCAGAGTCTCCCAAACGAACTCAGCTCAGAAACGCTTTTCGTGACATCTCGATCAACGAGACGCTGTTTGAGAGCCTTGGCCCGGCGATTAACTCAGGGGCCGGACTGTTTCTGTACGGCGAACCGGGTAACGGAAAGTCCACACTTGCCCAGCGAATCACACAGTGTTTTGGTCAGGAAATCTGGATTCCAAACGCGATCTACGAAGACGGTCAGATCATCAAGCTCTACGATGCCGCCTATCATCATCGGGCCCAGGATAATGGCGACAGCTTAATGAGTGCTTTCGCCTTTGATCGTCGCTGGGTGAAAGTCAAGCGTCCAACCGTCGTCGTTGGTGGCGAAATGACGATGGACTCACTTGAGATCCGTCATGACCCGGTCAGTAATGTGAGCGAAGCTTCGTTGCAGATGAAGAGCAATTGCGGATGTCTGCTGATTGATGACTTTGGACGTCAACGAGTCGAGCCTGAAGAACTGTTGAATCGTTGGATTGTTCCCCTCGAAAATCGAATCGACTTTCTTCAGCTTTCAACCGGAAAGAAGATTCAGGTTCCCTTTGAGCAGTTGATCATCTTTTCCACAAACCTCGAACCGTCCCAACTGGTTGACGAAGCGTTTATGCGCCGCATCCCGTACAAGATTGAGATCGCAGATCCTTCTGTCAAAGAGTTTCATCTGCTGTTTCGGATCTACTGTGAAAAGTTTAACTGCGAGTATGACGAAAACGCTGTCGATTACTTGCTGAAGACTCACTATATCCCGCAGAACCGACGCATGAGACGGTGTCATCCAAGAGACCTGCTTAGTCAGATCCGGAACTTCTGCGTCTACAACGATATTCCAATGGAGATTCGAACGGAGTACTTCGATCGAATCGTCAAGAGTTACTTCACCGAAGTACTTGATGGCGCTCCACGAACGCTGGCCAAAGGTATCAGCTAGTCAACCACACACCCTGTTCATCTACCACTCCACCCATTTTCGTTATCGTTAAAGGCAATTTAGTGTCTACCAAACCTGTTGAACCCGCCGGAAATATTCTCGGCTACATACTTGATAAGCGCATCGGCTCTGGCGGTTTCGGAGAAGTCTGGTCTGCAGAAGCGCCTGGTGGTCTCAAGAAAGCACTGAAGATTGTCTACGGTTTTCATGACGAAAAGCGGGCGATGTCCGAGTTGAAGGCTCTGGATCGGGTGAAATCCCTGCGACATCCTTTTCTGCTTTCGCTGGAGCGCATCGAAGTCTTCGAAGGTCAACTGATCGTTGTTACGGAGCTCGCGGACGCAAGTTTGGCTGATCATTTCAACGACTATGTTGGCAGGGGAGAACCTGGAATTCCTCGCGACGAGATGTTGCGATACATGACCAACGCTGCCCAGGCACTTGATTTTCTCTGGCAGGAAAAAAACCTTCAGCATCTCGATATCAAGCCGGAAAACCTGCTGCTGGTGAGCGGTCACGTCAAGGTTGCTGACTTCGGCTTGATGAAGGATCTCAATGCTGCCTCGCAGTCGTTGATGCAGGGAATGACTCCGGCCTACGCGGCCCCCGAATTGTTCGATGGAACTCCAGCGGCCAGTAGCGACCAATATTCGCTCGCAATCATGTATTGCGAAATGATCTCGGGCGTCAGACCGTTTCCCGGAACAACACCTGCCCAGTTGGCAGCCCAGCATGTTCATGGCAAACCCAACCTGCGACCAATTCCTCGCAGTGATCAGTCTGCCGTCGCCAAGGCGCTGTCCAAGGATCCATTGGTGCGATATCCATCCTGCGTGGAATTCGTTGAAGACCTGAAGAAGCAACGACGCAACGTCCGTATTGCCAGAAAGCGTAGCGAACAAAAAACAGATGACGGATCAGAGACGCTGATTTACAGCGGAGACATCGGAGGCAAGCATGATGTTACCGATATGGTGTCGGATCGCGCGCTTCCATTTCAGCCCAACAGTATCATCATGGATGATGATGTGCCTGTCGTATGCGATGCTGCCGACGCAAGTGTGCACCCCACGCTGGTTATTACGATTGGCCAAACTGCCAACCGGGTTGGACAGAAGTTCAAGGAAAAACTGCTGATGCGCTGTGGCGTGAATGAGAACGTTCCTTCGATTCGGTCGCTATTTATCGACTCGGATCGCAACGATCTGGCCAATCTTGAAAACTGTAATTCGGAGTCAGTCAGTCCACTGGAAACGCTGGAAGTTCCTTTGCGAAAACCAGAAGACTATCGGGCTCGCGCCGACGCACATTTTGGTTGGCTTAGTCGTCGTTGGATTTACAACGTTCCACGAACCCTGCAAACCGAAGGGCTGCGACCTCTGGGCCGGCTTGTTTTTGCGGACTACTTTTCAACGATCTGTGATCGCCTGGAGAAGTTGATCGAAGATTTCGTCACCGAGGAAAACCTCGCGAGGACTGCAGATGCGCTCAAAATGAACCCAGGTACACCTGGCAATCCCCGAGTCTACATTGTTTCTTCGATCAGTGGCGGTGTTGGAAGCGGCATGATGCTGGACCTGGCTTACACGGTCAAACTTCTGATGGCGGAGAAAGGTCTGAAGCACGACTTCATGACAGGTATCCTGTTGCACTCGTCGTATCAACGAGCACGGGATCCGGGATTGTCGGCTGCCAATGCATTCGCTTTTCTTACCGAGCTGAGACATTTCAACGAAAACGGATATCCAGGTGACGAGACACTGGGAATTCCGGATTTCGAGGATGAACCTCCGTTTGAACACACCTACTACACGGAACTTGGTGACGATCTCAACCAGTCTGATTTTGATGCCAAACTGGAATCTGTCGCTGAGTATATTTCACTGTCGACAACGACTCGATGCAACGAATTCTTCGACGCTTGCCGCAAAAGTGAGCAGGAGATGACGCATTTTGCACTCCGTACAATGGGAGTCGCCACAACACAGTCTGGAGACAGCCTGCAGCGTCGACGGCTGATCAGACAGCTTTGCTACAAATTGATTCAGCGATGGAATGGTTTGGGGGAAGATCCTGTGGCTCTGGCCAAGGGGATTCTGCAGCAGTTCGAAGTCAACGAGACGGCAATCCAGCAGAAAATTCGCGGTGAGATCGTTGGCTCAAGAAACAAAACCAGCGATGAGATTGTTGGGCGTGCGATGGAACTGACTTCAGATCAACCGGCTATGATTCAGTGGTTGGACAGTATCTATGGCCCAACTGAAGATGTCGGTGTTACTTTGGCGCCAGATGTCCCTTTACGGGAATCGATGGATGAGTTCCTGACCACGGATCCCGTTTCTGGCGGTTTCTCGATTACCAAAGCATGTTATTCAATGTTTAACCTTGAAACACTTGCTTTGGGATCTGTTGAGGGGACCGTTGCTGAATTGACCCGGAGAATCGCTTCCTGGACCAAAAGCGTTGAGGAAAAACTTGCGACCTGCAACCAGGCGGTCAAAGCAACCATGGATGCCATCATCGATTGTCAAAAAGTCGATCAAAATGGAGTTTCGAATGAGTCCGTGTTGACGACGCTTGTTCCGCAGCTGTGTACGGAACGCGAAAATGAATTTGTGTTTCGAATCCTGGGTGAGTATCTGGGGATCATACAAAACGATCTGCAGCCAGTTAATACGATCGTCGATCAGCTCAAGTCGAACCTTCAGTTGATTTCGAGTGACTTCATTGATGATGAAGTGAGTTTCGAAGTTGAGAGCGATCCAATCGAGTTTGACCCGCAACGGCTTATGCTGGATCAAATTGAAGCCAAACTGGACGTCATGTCCAGGCAGGTTGAACGGCATGTATTCCAGTCACTGATCAATTCCGAGGGAGGTTTTCAGCATGTGCTTACAGATTACTCAATCCTTCGATACAACCTGCCGAACGAATTGCGTGCGGCAGCACAGCAGGTGATTTGCAGTGTCAACGAATCGTTGTCAATTGATGACATCATCAAGGACAATGACATCGTGCCAGAGCAGCTGTTGCAATGGGTCAATTCGTTGACCGCCGATGCAAAACCACTCGTCAACGACTGTGGTGGCAAAATGCGACTCCTGATTGGAGCACCGACATACTCTGACGAAAGTTGCATCCCGCAGTTTGTCGAAAGTAAGTGCAAGCTCAAGAACGTTGCGATTAACGGAACTGATGGAAAGCTCGCGTTCTGTTTCGAAGCCGACGATCTTTCACTCGCTGCCGTTGCGTTTCGTTTGCTTGTCAAGCGACCTGATGCCGTTGAGTTGGTCAAACGAATTCACTCGCGCGACGACGTGCAGTGGACGACTTTGGACGACTTGCTGTAGTCAGTTTCCTGTCCAGCGAATCGCTTGTGTTTGTCGCCAGTTACCAAAGTCGAACGTTATCTCGCGCGACGCTATTTCCATGTCGCGTCGGGTAATGATCAGTCAATCGCCCAGCACGTAGCCAAAAATCAACGGCGCGACAATCGATGCGTCTGAATTGATCATAAATCTGGGGCACTCTTTGGAAAGCTTGCACCAGGTAATCTTTTCGTTGGGAACGGCTCCCGAATACGATCCATAGGACGTCGTAGAATCTGAAATCTGGGCAAACCAGGACCAGAGCTTGATGTCTTTTTGCAAGTCCTGAATGATCAGCGGCACCGCGCAAATTGCAAAGTCTCCCGCAATGCCTCCGCCGATCTGGAAGAATCCGATGGGAGACTCGGCGTCCGTTTCGACGTACCAGTCAACCAGTTCCTGCATCTGGGCGGTTCCTGACTTGATTGAATCATGAGACGACAGTTTCTGTTCGATGACTCTTGCCGCGAAGATGTTGCCCAGAGTCGAGTCTTCGAAGCCTGGTGTGTAGACAGGAATGTTCTTCTCCCATGCCGCGTACAGCCAGCAGTCTTCTTTGGGGACCTGGAAGTGCGGTTCCAAAACGCCCTGTTGAAATAGTTCAAAGTAGATCTCTGCCGGCATCATTCGTTTGCCGGACTTTTCATTTTCAGCACAGACACCGATGAAGTTGTGTTCAATGTGTCGCATGACTGATTCGGGAATGCAGGTATCAGTGACGCGATTGAAACCTTTTTGTAAAAGTTCATATTCATCGTCTGGCGAAAGGTCGCGATAGTTCGGCACCATTTGGTACTCGTTCCTCGCGACCAGATTGAAAACGTCTTCTTCCAGGTTGGCGCCGGTGCACGAAATCGCATGGACTTTGTCTTCGCGAATCATGCGGGCCAACGAGACGCCCAGTTCCGCGGTACTCATGGCTCCCGCCAGACTAACCAGCATCTTCCCTCCATCTTCCAGGAACCGACACCACGATTTTGCGGTATCAAGCGTCTCTCGTGCGTTGAAATGCCTGAAATGCAGCTCAAGAAATTTTGAAACAGGTCCATTCATCGAAATTCGGCCAAATCGCCGCTCCGGAAATATAGTGCCTTGTGGCAGTTTCGAAACACATGGATGATGCCAAAAGACCCCACGCGTGTGTTTTCGACATCCTCGCGCCGCAGATTTTTGCAGAAAGTGCACGTTAAAACAACGAGTTCGCCATTTTGATCGGTGTTGGCAAGTACTGGCATTCCAATTGCTTTAAGTGCCACAAACAAATGAGAATCATAACGACGCACCAAAATTATGCATGCAAGTCAACTCGCTCAAATCGGTAGCTGGATCGCAGTTCACGCACCAACACTGATCTTTGGAAACAGCGGCCCGAAGGAACTCGCTTCAGTCGACTACTGGTCCGCGTCGAAGTGCCGAATCCAGCACTGGAATTCCGCCTTGAAGATGTTTGAGGACGATCTTCGCAATCCCGTTGCTTCACACAACCCGTGGATGGCGATCGAGACGGTTGTCGAAGAAGTGTTTGTTTCCGAATTTCTCACACGGATCTGGTCTGCAGCAGTCCTGGCGCACGATGCCTATCACGACTCTGATGAGTTCTTTGGGTTGGCTCATTCGGTTCACATTAGCCACATCGAAGTACGTAATCGAGCCATGAGAGTGCTGTTGGGAAGTCAGGCACTGGATGAGAAGGCGTTTGATCGTATGAACGTACTTCGCCGAAAAGTGGAGCGGTGGACGGATCTGTTTCTCGTTCAGGCCACCGACCTTGAGATCGCAAAGGTTTTCGCTTTCGACGAAGAACGTGTCATCGACTTCCATGAAGAGAACCAGGAAATGGATCCGATGAACCATGCCCGTCGCAGTCAGGTTCTAATTGGCTCATTCGCTGTCGAACTGCGAACTTTTCAGTGCCAATGGGCTGCTAACCCGGAGTTGAATCGCAGGATTTCCAGTTCGCTGCTGGGATGCTTTCCTTCAGATCGATTTGACTCGCTGGGCTTGCCGAAATCATTCGGAATGGTGCTCCTTGAAAAGACACAGCACGATACGCAGTTGCTTGTTGACCGATTGCTTGAGATCGAAAACGAATCGGCTGATTCCAGCGACAACAATTCTCCTTTTAGTGGACCGCACTTTCGTGGCAACAAATTGCGAGGTTAATGGTGGCAGAGGACTCTGGCCAGTGACGCGCTGAGCGAGTGTTCAGCGAACCCGTCACTCGATTTGAGTCTTTATCGCGTTGCCAACATCAGCCCATACAAATGTGGCTCACACGGCAACCACGCAAACTGAACCTGGCGGAATCCGCTGGCTTTGAGCGAATATTCCATCCGCGGCCCATCGCAGATCTGGCCGCCGACTCTCAGCGCTGATTCGAGGCCGAAGATGGCGACATCGTCCTGACCATTTTCCTGGCCGGCAAATACGTCCACGAGCGCCAACTCCCCTTCGGGTTTGAGCAACGAATGGAGTTTGATGTACATCGCCTCCTGAGCTATCACATTCATTTGATGGATTTGATTGGCGACGATGATCAAGTCAAACGGTTCTTCTGCCTGAAACATTTCCAGTTCGGTTTGCGGATCGCACTCGGCCCACAGAATCTGTGACTCAACACCGACGCTTTCCATCGTCTCTTTGGCACGCTTTAGTTGATTGGCTTTGTCCAGAAACGTAACCCGCGAAGTGGAATCCCGATGGGCAAAGGCGACTCCAAAAACTCCTGATCCGCAACCGACATCCAGAATCCTCAGCCCTGTTCGCGTTTTGCCAATATCGAGGCACTTCATGGCATTGATTGCTGCGGGCGTCATCGTCCACTCACGTGAATCCAGTTCGGCAGACCAGGTTGCATCGGTAACTCCCTCGCCCGTCTTCAGATGATCGACCAGTTTCTCCCAGGATGCGTTTCCGAAATCACGCGTCGCAGCAGGGACAAGGTTGCCCAGTGTGGTCAGCGCGAATTCCTCTCCATATTGTTCCACCATTTCCGTTTGCAGCAGCACTTTCATCAGCTTTCCAACTGCTGCTTCGTTCAGCGAAAGTGTTTCCGCCAACTGAGCCACCGTTTTTTGCCCCGTGTCGAGCACTCCGAAGATTCCGACTTCATTGGCTGCCCGCAGCGCATGCCATTGGGCGCCCCGGCGTTTGAGGCTGTAAAGTTCCTGAATGGTTCGGTCCTGAAAATCGCTCATAAGGATCGCTTTGTTTCTGACTGCCAGGAGATGGAATGAAGATCTGACAAATTTGGAACAATTTATTGTCCAAACATTTGAGCTACAGCCAACCCACACCCGGTTTTTTGATAAAATCAAGTACTACTGTCGCGTGAACCACCAGGGAGAATGAGAGTGCCACCTTTTAAATCGCTGATTCGTTTTGTTGCTGTGCCGATCTTGTTGACGGCTGTTTCAGTCAGTTCTGCCCAGGATTTTGGCGTTCCTTCTGACCTTGATTTGCTGGAAGGGTTTTCTGCCAAAGCGATCTATACGGTTCCCAACAAAGAACAGGGCTCCTGGGTTTCGATCACGACCGATCCGCAGGGCCGGCTGATCACATCGGACCAGCACGGCGGTTTGTATCGGGTCACCCCCGATGCCGCGGGCAGCAAAGCGAAAGTGGAAAAGCTGACCGTGAAGATCGGCTGGGCTCAGGGGTTGCTGTGTGCTTTTGATAGCCTTTATGTGGTTGCTCACAAAGACAAAGCAAACAAAATGCCGGCAGGACTCTATCGTTGCAGAGACACCAACGGCGATGATCAGTATGACGAAGTCGAAATGCTGCGGGAGTTCGTCGGAAAATGGGAGCACGGTCCACATGCAGTGCTTCTCAGCCCGGACAAAAAATCACTTTACATCTGCGCCGGCAACAGCACCAATATTCCGAACCCGGAAACGTCACGTCTCCCACGTCACTGGGCCGACGATCAGTTGATCGAAAAGTTGCCCGATCCCGGTGGGCATGCAAATGACAGAAAGGCTCCTGCCGGTTGGGTTTGCAAAACGGATCCAGACGGAAAATCATTTGAGCTCGTCTGTGCAGGGTTCCGCAACGAGTACGACATCGCATTTGCTCCCAACGGCGAACTGTTCACTTACGATGCCGATATGGAATGGGATGTTGGCTTGCCATGGTATCGCCCAACACGCGTTTGCCACGTCGTCAGCGGCGGAGAATTTGGTTGGCGAAGCGGCAGTGGAAAATGGCCCAAGTACTATCCGGATAGCTTGCCACCAGTTCACGAAATTGGACTCGGTAGCCCAACGGGAGTTGTTTTTGGGACCGCCGCAAAGTTTCCAGCGAAGTACCAGAATGCGTTGTTCATTTCCGATTGGAGTTACGGCAAAATCTACGCGTTGCAGTTGCAGGCCGATGGTGCTTCATGGACCGCAAGCAAGGAAGTCTTTTGCAGCTCCAACGGGTTGCCGGTGACCGACCTGACGATCAACCCAGTCAACGGAAAGATGTACTTCCTGATTGGCGGTCGAAGATGCCAGTCGGCGCTCTATGAAGTGACTTACACCGGAACAGAATCGACTAACCCTGTCGAAGAAGATCCTGGCCCGAGTCCACTGGTTAAGCTTCGTCGCGAACTTGAGAAGTCGCATGTCGCGGATTCGTCATACTCGATCGATACGCTTTGGGAAAACCTTGGCCACGAAGATCGATTCATTCGCTTTGCCGCGCGTATCGGGCTCGAACACCAATCGCCCGATAAATGGGCCAGTCGTCTGGAAAGTGAATCGCGAACTGAGGCGATTCTCGAAGGCGCGGTGGCTGTTGCGCGATGCGGCACCAACGAGCAACGGAAGCTTGCAACCAGTGCGCTCGAACGTGCTCCCTGGAGTGGTCTCAATAAATCGCAACGTCTGTCACTGCTGCGTGGTTATGGCTTGATGATGATTCGATCCGAAGGCTCAATGCCTTCTGCCGTCGCGGCAGTTCAAGGCATGGCATCTGAGTTTCCTGTTGGTGATGACGAACTTGATCGCGAGCTTTCAAAAATCCTGATTGCGGCCGATGTTGAATCAGCGGTTCCTCAAACATTGAAGCTGTTGCTTGCCGCGGAAACCCAGGAAAAACAAATCGCCTATGCGTGGCACCTTGCTGTCGCGAAGAAGGGTTGGACGAATGAGACCCGCAAGCAGTATTTCAACTGGTTCCTGGCGGCAACAGAGTTTCTTGGTGGAAAGTCGTTTGGCGGCTACGTCAAAAGTATCCGGGACCTCGCCCTCAAGAATATGCCAGGCGAAGTGAAAAAGGAATTGGCGGAACTCCTGGCAAAGGAGCCTGCTGGTGTCGATCCTTACGCGGACCTCAAGGCTCGTGCCAAAGTCAAAGAATGGACGGTAGATACGCTGATGCCAATCAAGGATGAGGAGTTGAAGGATCGCGATTTAGCCAACGGCAAGAAGATGTTCGGCATCGGTAGTTGCTACAAGTGTCATCGGATGGCAGGGCAGGGCGGCATTGTTGGTCCGGATTTGACCGCGGCTGGCAATCGCTTCAATACGCGTGACCTTGTTGAGACACTCGTCGATCCGGACAAATCCATTTCGGATCAATATGCTGCCACGATTTTCGCGATGGAAGATGGTCTTGATGTTACTGGTCGGATCGTCAATCACGGCAACAAGCAATATTGGGTTCAGACCGATATGATCAACCCTGACGGTTTGAAGAAGATAAACGTTGCGGATATCTCGGCAATGAAAGCGTCCACGACGTCTCCAATGCCCAAGGGATTGCTCGACACGATGACTCGAGATGACATTCTCGATCTGATCGCCTGGATGCGCTCCCATAAAACATTTGGAGACAAATAAACCTTGTATTGAAAGGTCAGGAATGCGAGGCTCGATTTTCTGTTTGTTTGTTTTTTCGTTGTTCCTGTTCTCAGGTTGTGACCAACATGCGGCAATCGATGCCGAGCAGGTTCGCAATCTTCTGAACTTCGACGATCCGGAACAGGTTGCAACCTTTGAAGAGCTGGTTGAAAAGTTGGGCGATCCGCACGACGCGACTTCAACGCAGCTTCGAAAACTGGAAGAGATGGAGTTTAAAGTCTCGCCGCTGAAAGCGCTAAAGACGGATTTCACAACGGCGAAGATATGGGGCAATGACTCCTTCTTCGTCGCTGTCTTTGTGGAAGAAAATGGCAGAGTGAAGAGCTACAACTTGATCGGCGGCAAGGGGTCCCCAAAACGGTGAAGTTCGTGTTTGTGTTAACCGGCCTTTCAATTTTTGTTGGAAATGAAATTGACTGATGGCGGCGCTCAAGAAAACTCAAACTCTATTTTTGTATCCCTGCAAATGTGGACTTGAGTTCAGGGTTCCGAAAGGAAAAGCTGGCCATGTTGCGAAGTGCCCTCATTGTCAGCGGAATCAGCGCATCTGCAGTTTGCGTGAGTTGAAACGCTTAAGGACGCTGGAAAAACCTCCACGCGAGGTGTCTCAGTTCCGGTATGGCATCCGGGCAATCCTGCTGGTTACGGTATTGTGCGCCGTTGTATTTGGTGCTGCGCATCGCGTCGGAGTAGAGGCGATGATTGTTCTGGTCGGACTACCATTTTTGTACTTTGCATTGGTGCTTCTTGTGACCTTGATTATCCACAACTCGAGTCGCATTGCCGCGTGGTTTTGGGACGTTGTTGAACGAAAGTAGCGCCGATACCCGCGTTTTCCAGCCTTTTTCCTTCTGAATCTTTCCAAGATTGGCAACTCCCCGACGAAACAAGGGCGGAGAAAACAAACAGGAAATTTGTCAGGAGAAGAAATTGGACGAACTTTGGATTATCGGTTTAACTGTTGGCTCAATAGCATGCGTTTGCCTTGTGGCATTCGTCGCTTCCGGTCTTTTGTTCGTGAAAGAAAACACTTGCGCGGTGATCGAACGGTTTGGAAAGTTTCAAAGCATCAAACATGCAGGACTACGATTTCGTGTTCCGGTCATTGATCGAGTCAAGAAAATTGTGGGTTTCGAGATGCAACATCTTCCTACAATTGTTCGAACCAAACTTAGAGACAACGCGTTCGTGGCCGTTGAATTTGTGCAGCAATACTGGATCGACAAAGGCGATGCAACGGTGAAGAAACTGGTCTACGAATTGGGTGCAAACTACGAAGACCGTATCGCCGAACGTGTTCACAATGAAGCTCGTTCGGTGCTCAACCGACTGGATCTGAACGATGTCTACGACAAGAAAGATGAAATCGGACACGACGTCGAAGTCGAACTCAAAAAATGGTTGACTGACTATGGAATTAATCTCGAAAAGACGCTGACCAACGACGTCAATCCGGCGGAGAATGTCGTTAACTCGATGAACGAGAAAAAGCAGGCGGAATTCGATCTGCAGACTGCGGAACTGACTGCCGAAGCAGAATACAAGAAGACGGTTCGTGCTGCCGAAGCCAGACGCGAAGGTAAGATCGCCGACGGCCAGGGTATCGCTGGACAACGTAACGCCATCTTCAGCAATATCAGCCAAACGGTGGTTGCGATGGATCAGGCTTTTGATGGCGAGGTACCAGTGTCCGCGATCCTGCACCATGTGCTGGAGCTGCAACGCCTGGACACGCAGGAGCAGATCGCCAAAAACAGCTCAACGACTACGTTGTTCGTGCCCTACAAAAGCGAAGGCGATGACGTCGAGCAGCAAATCCTGCGAGGCAATCTGGCGTCGCGAAAAACGAGCGACAATGAAGCTTCGGCTGGTATGATCGAACTGAGTGATGAGACAGAACGCAAAGCTGGCTAACTAAATGGAGCAAGCGAGTTGCCTCGCCCATTGTGGGCGAGGTCAACGTTTGCAATTAGTCTTCACGATCAATGACCCACAGGCTATTCACTTCGCCCGAGATGTACGCCGACAGTTCTTTTCCGTCCATCGAAAGCGTGTTTGAAATAACCACCCATGGCATGGGAATGTAGTTCCTTGTGTCTGCGGGTATGCGTTTGTAAAACGACTTGTGCCAGTTGACCACGCGCTGTGGATCATGCATCGCCATTGCGGAAAAAGTGGATGCCAAACCGGTCAGTGAAACTGCAAACCGATGATCAAGTTTTCCTTCTTCCCCGAATGTTGCGTAGGCTGGTGATCAAAACCAGACAAGCCAACAGTTTGACTGCGATTGGAATGCGATCAGTTGAATTCGTGTGCATCGTAATTCCAGAAATGGGAAGCGTTTTCTTTACTCGCTTTTCCGTTCACAGAACGGTCAGTTTGCTTTTGCGGAAACCGATTTTTCCGCAGTCAACATTCCCTGAATGGGGCCAGTGTCGAACTTGGCCTTGAGAACAATGTCTCCCGACGAGATGTCTTTTGGCACTCGAACTGAGGCCGAACAGAAAGTACCTCATGCGAAGCCCGATGAATCTGAAGCGATTTCTCGCTGACCACGATCAACCGCGACGATTTTCGCCTTGTTGCCGCCGGTGTCATCCCAGCGATTCTTCTTTCCGCGCCCACTGCTGGTGATGTACAGGTTGTCACCAGTTTTCAAGCTTGGCCTGACGGACATGCTTTTGCCCGAAGTATATTTGTTTGGGGAAACAACTGAAAATTCGAGATCCTTGAACGGTTCAATGACTGTTTCGCCAGACGTGGTGACTTCGATCCAGCGTTGCGTGTTCGGATTTCCAGAATGCGAAAACGAAAATTTCCACAACCGCTCATCACCGCGTTTGAGCTGCAACGAAATTTGACCAAGCATGTATTTGCCAATGGGAAGTACGATTGGTTTTGTATCTTCAATGGAGTGGGCTGAGCCATCGTTGCCAAAAATCGATGCTCTGATGCCTGTAATCGAAGTGTCAGCATCAAGTTTCAAATCCAGTGACAGTTTTCCTTCTCCTTCGATTTTCGCGAATTCGATTTTCGATCCGAGTTGATCGCCACGCACCGCGAATCTTTGATCACCGATCTTGATGGCTGAACGGAAAGGGAATCGTTCGCGTATTGGATTCCATTTTCCGTCCTGATCAATGTCGATCCAAAGCTCATCTTCGGTGTCGGAGTAGAGCCCATTCGCATTTCCATCCATTCGCCATACATTGTGAGACGTGCCGTTGATGGAGCACTGGGCGAGGTAACCACCCACGGTTCTCAAGCTGAAATGGGATCCGCCAAACGAACTTCGAAACTGGAGCGTGCGATCCGTATGGTTGGGCACGCCAACGGTCATGACCTCCGTCGGAATTTCGATGTCGCGAATCTTGCCGGTTCCCTTTACTTTCTCTTTGGGTTGGATTCGGCGATCACGATTGGTGTCAACGTACAAGTCAAAATCGCCCTCCTTGTCGGAAAGATGGTCGAGCACGAAGATGACCCGGATGCTGTCTTCGGTACCGTAGCGTAACTGCGCGAATTGTTGTTTGTTGCCTTTGAATTCAATATCAATTCGGCAGTCTTGAGGAGCTGTGTCGGCCAACGAAAACTGTTTCGCTTTTTCCCTCATGCGGTTCGAGGGTTTGTTGGCTTGATATTCATTTTGGGCAGAAGAAGTTGCAGCGATCGCCGCAACAAAACACATCGATGCCAAGAGAAATCGCAGTCTCATCCCGATCTCCTGTGAAATTTGAGTTGCCGATTCAATAAATTGTCCAAAGCGAAATGTCGGGTTCGCGGCGGACATCAGCGGCAATGAAAGCATATCCAACATTTG